>CAKQVC010000381.1 GCA_934277655.1 uncultured Clostridia bacterium | reverse complement strand
GGATAGAGGAACTATATGGATCCGTGCTTTTTCAGAGTCAGAGGATTCGATCATACTTAAGGTAGAAGATGATGGTGCTGGCATGAGTCAGGAAAGAATAGATCAATTGAATTCCTGGCTGAAACTGAAAGAACGTGGAGAAGAAGTAAAAGCCTATGGAACGTTGAATGTAAATGACCGCATAAAGATCGCTTACGGTGACGAATACGGACTTCATTATGAAAAGAGAACGGGAGGAGGTACCGTGGCTGTTGTAAGGCTCAGACGGCTGCAGAAAGAAGTATGTGGAAAGTTTTGATTGCTGATGACGAACCGAAAATTCGTCAGGGATTAAAAAGTGTATTAGAGGAAATGCAACTACCAATTACCGTTTGTGCAGAGGCACGGAATGGAATGGAAGCACTGGAAAAAGCGGAACAGTCTCAGCCGGATTTTATTCTGATGGATATCTGTATGCCTAAGCTGAGTGGTATAGAGTTTTTGGAAGAACTGAGAAAGCTGGATCAAAACTGTCCGGTGATCGTAATCTCTGGGTTTAATGAGTTTTCCTATGCGAAACAGGCAATTAAGCTGGGAGTTTCGGAATATCTTCTGAAACCGATTGCGGAGGAAGAACTCAAGGCTGCAGTAGTAAAAGTGATTGAAGAGATAAAACAGAAGCGAAAATCTGAAAAATTCATGGAACTTGTAAAACAACAGATGGTTCAGAATCAGGATTATCTGAGAGATGTGTTTTTCAATGAATGGATGGAAAGTAAATTATCCAGATCCGAATGGGAAGAACAGGCAAGATTTCTTGACATGGATTTTCCGGATAATATGATTCTCATACTTGTGTCCGTTCAGTCCAGTTATGACAAAAAAATTGATAAAGGTACGGTAACTGAGGAAATATATAAGATTACCCATGAAAAAATTATCAGAGAACTTATGAATCCATATAATATAATAAGTGTATTTTCCAGTAAGTATGAGGATGTTGCGATCATTATGGAAAAACTGCCAGAGAATCTTCAGAAGTTCTGTACAGATATTCAGTTACAGACAGAAGAAAAAGTGGGTGGAAAGTGTTTTATTACAGTAAGAGAATGTACCTTTGAAACACTTCCTGAAACTAGCCGTGAGATGCGCCGTGAAGTGCAGAAAATGCAGGAATGCAGACCAATCGTCCAGGATGCAAGAAAATATATTTATGCCAATTACCAGGATAGAAATCTGGATCTCAGGCAAGTGTCGCATGCAATTGGCTGTAATTCTTCTTATATTAGCAGAATTATGAAACAGGAACTGGGAATATCTTTTAAAGATTTTCTGACCAGGCTTCGCATCAGTCAGGCGGTTCGGCTTATGGAAGACAGGGAATTGTCTATTAATCAGATTGCAGAAAAAGTAGGTTACAGTAATCAGCATTATTTTTCTGCTGCATTTAAAAACTGTCAGGGTATGTCACCTTCTGAATTTCGTAAAAATATGCTGCAGATTGACAGAAACGGATTATAACTATGAAGAGAAT
>CAKQVC010000380.1 GCA_934277655.1 uncultured Clostridia bacterium | reverse complement strand
TCTAAAAAAATTTGGGCAAATTTCGGGTTCGCATAATAGTAAATATGAGGAAACCCCGCTAGCAGGTTCGATCTGCTGATCATACAGTCCCAATTTCGCTTTCCTGCCGGTTTCTGTGCATGAAGCGCACAGCCGTTGTCTGTCGTATCATAATAATGAAATTCATGGGCTTTCAGGATACCAATATCCTCATATCCGTCGAAGAATCCGCTGCCCGTCTGCGGCTCACCATTTGTTCCTGCAACCGTATATGCCATTGTTTCCCCTGACTTTTCCATATCCTGATCCTGCGGCACATTCACAGTTAAGTCCACATACCCAAATCGTCCCAACTTTCCGGTACGGTAAGCCTTGCCTTCGGTCAGTCCAACCATAGGATAAACCTGTCCGTCCAGGTCTTCCATGGACTCTCCCAGATACATGAAGCCACCGCATTCAGCCAGAATCGGCACGCCATCGGCGTCTGCCCTGCGGATGCTTGCTATCATCGTTTGGTTTACCGAAAGCTCTTTACCGTAAAGTTCTGGATATCCACCATAAAAAATCAGTCCATCAAGACCATCTGGAATCTCTTTGTCCCGGATCGGTGAAAACGGAATAATTTCAGCACCTAAGCGTTCCAGTAATCGCAGATTATCCTCGTAGAGGAAGCAGAATGCCTCGTCTCTGGCTACTCCAATGCGAAGCGTTTCCCCGCAAACTCTGTCCGTGCCGGACAGTTTCGTCAGCGGATCGGTTCCGCTGATATCAGGGGCTGTTTGGGCAATGGCAAGAAGCTGATCAATGTCAATGGTCTGGCTGACCACTTCTGCCAGCTGGATCAGTTTTTTCTGAATGTCCTCTACTTCATCCGGCATGACCAATCCCAGATGACGGCTTTCCAGATGAATGTCTGTAAGTTCTGGCAGCCAGCCGATCACCGGCACATGGCAGGTTTCTTCGATATATGCTTTCAGCAGGCGGTACATCGGTTCTTTAACTTGATTGAGAATCACTCCGGCAATGCCGCTGTCTGCTTTGAAGTTTTGAAAACCCTGAATCTGTGCTGCCAGTGATGCGCTGACTCCCTTGCCGTTAACGATCAAAATGGCTGGAGTTCGGGTTGCTCTCGCCACGTCGTAGGTGCTAGCCTTCTGGCTGATGCCGCCCAGTCCGTCATAATAGCCCATGACACCTTCCAGTATGGCAATGTCACAGTCCTTTGCCCGCTCAGTAAACAGCCAGCACAAACTTTCGTCATCCAGAAAAAAGGTATCCAGATTACCAGATACCGTCCCTAGCACTTTTTTATGAAACATGGGATCGATGTAATCCGGTCCGCATTTGAAAGAAGCCGGCTGGACTCCTCGATTAATCAGTGCCTGCAAAATCCCGCAGGTAAGCAAGGTCTTACCGCTGCCGCTTGCACCGGCGCACAGTAAAATTCTTGGCATTTTCATAAGCATGCCTCCGTTTATAGTATCTTTATCGTCTTTTTTTCCCTTGTTATTTACCGGTTCCTCGTTTTTCTGCATCG
>CAKQVC010000379.1 GCA_934277655.1 uncultured Clostridia bacterium | reverse complement strand
CATCAAAAGCAACTGTTGCTGGATTTATTTTCTGCAGTCTCCAACGAAACTCTGGCGTAAATGAAAAATCGCCTTGGCAATACCAGGGCGATTTTTATGTTGCTGCGTATGGTATAACCTGTATTTTTTGAATTGGCATAGGACAAAACAGTAAGAAACCGGAAATCTGATTTCAGAAGAGTTTCGTCTATATATTATAGTAAGAAGATACAGGAGCGTGTACCATGTCAACTTCTTATGGAAAAGAGATTGCATTTCAGCAGGGAATGTTGTCCTATTATAATCGCGTCTTATTGGAAAAGGGCATAATCAGTGAGAAAGAATTCCGCGCGATGCAACAGAAAATCATGCAGAGGGAGTTCAGGCTGTTGAGTTCAGCTAAGGGTAAATAATGTGAGACATCATAAATCACAGTCAGCGGATGGGAAATTTTCTGTCCGCTGACTTACATAAAAGACAGTGTGCATTTATCAAGAACGGCAAATACACATAACGTACACAGTGGGAATTTAAATCATCGACTGCCTCTTAGCTGGAGAGGTGTTCTATACCGATTTACTAACGCCTGACCGAACAATGCCAGGAAAGAAGCTGGACTTTTAGACATGCTTTGAAATCGTTCCCTGACACACTATATAAATCTGTTCACTGATTCAAAATATACGGTGTAGATGAAAGTCTCTCTTTTTAGATTATAATTATCCAAATCTTTGCCCATTAGAAACAGGTTTTGTCTTTCTCTGAGAGAGGGATACTGGATGGAACAGGGCAGAAACTCATAGAAGACCGTCCCCTAATTTGGGGCATTTTTTAATACACAGCCAACAGAAATATAAATACATTTCTGGAGGTTTGCGGCATGAGAAACAGAAACTATGTCAGAATAACCAGCGAAGGTTTTTCTTTTCATACTCTTGAACTCACATATATCTGTGACGAATTCAAATTCGATGCAATCAAGAATCGGTTAAAACGAACCGGGACAAAAGGCCAGTTCTACCCGTTGCAGAAATATGAAAAGGACTGCTTTTGCTGCACGGCCTATAGTGTCCATGGTATCCGCTTTTATCTGACCAGCGGGACAGATTCGTGGACGAATATCGTAAAAATTGTTTTGAATCCTCGCCGCTTGCTCAACCCTCAATGCAGTTATCTTGGCATTATGTTCTCCGATGAAAAATCGCTGGATGACATGGAGCATTGTTTCACGGATATCATGCGAGAAATCAATTCCCCCACGGCTTTAGACCTACCTGAGTATATGGATGAATGGAAGCTCACCAGGATTGACCTCTGTGTAAATTTTCAGTTTGACCGCAAGAAATTACCGCAGCAGTTGATCCGTTTACTCAGCTGCGGCTGTGTTCCCGCAGGCTATGAGCGTTCTTGCTATTCCTATCCCTCTGAAAAAGATGGAAGCGCTGTGAAATTGGAAAAGCACTCTATTAAGTTTTCGAATAAGCGGGTTGCCTTGACTGCATATGATAAAGCATATCAATACAAATATGAAAATCTGGCTAGACCAGACG
>CAKQVC010000378.1 GCA_934277655.1 uncultured Clostridia bacterium | reverse complement strand
AGAATATTTTTAATTCGCTGTTCCAGTCCGTTCTTGAATTTGGTTCTGTTTCCGATAACCCTTGTTTCATCGACGAACCGGACCATTCCATCAGCATGTCCGGTAAAATCACTCGGGAGCGATGGTATTATGATCACACGTGCTTCCAGAAGTTTTTCAAGTTGTCGAACTAAAGACGATTTTTCATATTTCGGATTTTCTAAAAAGATCCGGTCACTGATGATCGCAGTATTTTTCGATGGTGAAAAAATAACGTTTCCGCCATCCAGCCTGATTTCTGAATACGTAATATCATCAATTGCAAGCTGTAGCGCAATATTTTTTTGAAAGTTTGTACACAGATCCGGATAGCCTTCCAGATAGATTGGTTTGTAAGCAAAAGCGATATACTTTCCGCTCTTGGTTTTAACCGGCATAAAATCACGCAGCCAAGTGTCTCTAGTTTTTTTGATGAAAACAATCTCATCTTTGCCCCACTGAATCCCCTCGATGACTCTTGCACATACAGGGACTTCGTTCCTCTTGTAATCAAACCAGTCAGATAAATAAACTTCCATTATTATGCTCCTTTCTATCATATCACATTTATTGTATATCATCTATTTTTTTTAGGACCTCTCGCAAGCTGCTTCTCAAAAGGAAAAGGTCATGCAGAAGTGTTTCGTCCGTCTTGATGATTTCATGGGCTTGGGGGCTTGCCAAAATAATATTCAGCAATTCCGCGCGTTTTGTAATCAATCTGACAAGATTGCCGTATTCATAGTATCCGTATGAAGATGTGAAAAGCGGACTGACATCCGCACCGGAGAGAAGGAGAATTTCGAGCTTTCGCGCGTCGGCATCCTCCTTTGCCCTCGGATGCTTTGTCGGATAAAAGACGATATTCTGCATCGATCTGGTAAAAAAATATTCAACCAGCGGACTGCCTCTCCATGTTCCGTTCACATCAGCTCCACCGGCAACCGCCAGGAAAAAATCTTCTACTTTTTCAACACTGCCAAGTTTCTTCATACTAACACCTCCATTTTTCTTCTTTTTGACTCCGGCATTACCCAAATTGTCGCGATCGGTTCTTGAGACGGAAATTCAAGATAACCATCTGTCAGCACGATAATACAATCATAATCTTTTTTACATGCTTGTTCATAGGCCGGGCGTACATCCGTTCCGCCACTCATCGTGCGGCAATACTTTTTGACCGGTACCGGCTGCAGCTCTGTGCGATAAGTGAAACCTGACGCATAAACTTCCGCAAGGAATGATAAGCTTCTCAGTTCGCCGCAAAATTCCTCATACAAGTAGTCATCAATGCTGCCGCTTTCATCAACCAAAGCGCAAATTTTCGCGGATGGTTTTCGGAGCAGAACATCTTCGCAAACGCCAAATTCATCAAACTCATAGGTCAGATAATCCATATCGGCTCCGACAACGCTTTGCACCAAATGTCTCAATATACTTTTCCAATCGGCTCTGCCTTTCTGCAGCGAAAAAAGTTTTGACAGAGTTGTAGTCCCTGCCCCTGCCATCTGCTTGC
>CAKQVC010000377.1 GCA_934277655.1 uncultured Clostridia bacterium | reverse complement strand
ACCGTATACAGTTCCGATACGGTGTTTACCTTAATCGTATCTCTTCCGTACGGGTTGTCGATGCTGTCTGCATCGTACCCGTCCGGTGCGACACTGGTATCAATACCGATTGCCGCAAAGGCATTGCCGCCGGCAGAGGCTGCTGTGCTGCTTTCCGCACCAAAGGCATAAGATGCGCCAACCGGCATCATGGTAATGACCAATGCCAGCGTCAGAAGCAGCGTCATGCTTTTTCTTAGAATCTTCATATTTCTCCTCCCACATATCAGGATTTCAGGAAAATCCTTAATCCTTTTCATCGCAATAGAATTCCACATTTCTGTATTGAATTTATTATGGAGTTTGTTAATAATAATATAGCATGACACTTTTTATGGTTCAATAGTGTTGGAATGAAGGACGATATACCGGAACCAAATTCACTATTTCGACAAATTTTGATTGACAGAAAAGTAAAATGATTGTATATTTTAAAAAAAGATAAGAATGTGCTTTCTTAACCAGATTACACAAAAAAACAGGATGAGGTGCGGCTATGAAGAAACTAGAATTAGATGCAATCAACCTTACAAGCGAATGTCTGCGTCGCTTTTGGCAGAAAGATTCCAGCCTGGTGCTGAGTCTCCTTGCAGAAGATATTCTTTGGATCGGTGCTCAGGACGCTGAATTTTTATTGGGGTTCGAACAGACCAGAGATGATCTCCTTGCTGCCGAAAAAGAGATTCCGCCGTGTATCCTGCTCAATGCTGAATTTCAGGCAGTCAGCATCGGATCCAAAACCTGTATTGTAACAGGAAAATATCTGACAACTACAGATGAAACTGCTGATTTTTTTCTTCAGGGGATGCAACGTTGTACATTTGTATGGGAAAAATACCCGGATGGGATGCGGATCCACCACATTCATATTTCCAATCCCCTCGGAGAACTGCAGTTGGCCGGAGAAGAACGTTTTCCGACTACAATGGGAAAGCTTGCACATCATTACATGCAAAAGCAGATCAAACGCTTGACCGAATCCCGAAAAATCTCTGTCCTCGGCGAAAAAGGCATGCTCCACACTCTCATGTTGTCTGAAATACTATACATCTCTGCTTTTTCCAAAGATTCGATCATTACAACGTCAAGCAGCGAAATTCTTGTTAAAAAAAGTATCTCTCAGTTGCAACAATTACTTGAAAATGATTTTATCTCTGTGCACCGAAGTTATCTTGTAAATCCGGACTACGTAGCTTCTATTGAACGTTACACCGTTACCATGGTAAATGGCGAACGCATCCCGATTCCACAGAAAAAATATAATGAAATCCGCGATCTTCTGCTTCATTTTTATAATGTTGATGGCTCCACTGACAATAATATTTAAAAGAAAGTACTGCAACAATCGCAAGTCACAGAGTCGCTTTCACATTTCATACTAGTTTATCAATTAAGTCAATGGCTTCCAGGATCAGCCCATCACAATGTGCCTTTTTATTTCCGCCTTTTTCGGCATTTGCCTTCAGTAAGTCTTTGCAGCAGATCCTCCCACCATGGTTCTGTGCAATGGACTGCTG
>CAKQVC010000376.1 GCA_934277655.1 uncultured Clostridia bacterium | reverse complement strand
GCATGGGGCTGCTCCGCGATGCGTCTGGCATGCGTCAGGAAGGAAGCCCCTGCGGGTCTTATTGTTTTTTGATTATATGGAGAGGAAATATCGCATAGCGATATTTCCGGAATCACGACAAAAGCACCTTGCGAAGTGGCGCTCATGGGTGAGCGCCATGTGCGCATAGAAATCTCTGATTTCGTTATGCGCACTTTTGTCCTAATTCCATCAAATCCACTTGTTTTCTCCTTGTATTCTTTTATTTTCTTCCAATATAGCGATTCACTTTTTTCTTGTATGTCAGGTATTCCTGTCCAAAGGCTTCCAACAGGAAATCACTTCAGCACCTTTCTTTTTCCGCTCATCTGGATAACTTCTAAACAGTAAACCGCCGTCCTTGGAATGGCTGCCGGATTAAAATACTTGTTTTCCCCCGGATAATAATGATTCATCAGAATTTTCAGTGCCTGCATTTTTTCGTCAGCATCCTCAATCATGTGAATCGTGCCATGTCCGATGATACTTTCATATGCAAAGGTGCACATTCCCTGTTCTGCTTTATACTGCAGCTGATGGCGGCAGTCCATCTCGAAGGATGCAAGATTATTTTTCTGCATCAGTTCGATCTTGTGGCCCTCTAAGGCACTGTGAAAATACAACGTCACGGTCTGGGTTTCTTTTTCGGCTTTCACACCGAAGTTCAGCGGTAAAATGTACGGATAGTCTCCGTCATGCAGCCCCAGCCTGCACACATCGCAGCGGGAAATGACCTCCACCATTTCTTCAAAACTCTGAATTTTTCTGTCTGCTCTTCTCATATTCGTTCCTATCTGTATTGATCCGGAGAACCGGACACAAGGAGGTGAACCCATCCGGTAGCAACGCTCTCAGCTGATTCCGTTCTGCACCGCATGTCATCACAAATTGCTCTGCTTTCATTTCAAAACTCCTTTGATACGATATGTTCTCCGCATTTCTCTCTTTCTTTTAGGCAAAAAAGCTGCCCTTTCAGACAGCTTTCCAATATTATTTTTCCTGGATTTCCTTTCCGGTCATATGTTCGATAGTAATTTCAATCATCTGCATTGCCTTGAAATCTGCTGCAATTTCTTCATCAGCCTCTGCTTCAGATGGATAATATTTCATAGCAAATGTTTTCAGCACCTTCCGTTTTTCCTCTACCTCGGCAATTGGCTGCGCCTTACCGAAGACAACAACGCTCTTCAGATATGGTGCCCAGTCCAGATCCTTGATCTGCGGATCGCTGAAAACAGTGAAGCAAACTTTCGGATTGCGTTTCATGGCATCCACTTTATGTCCTGCCAGCGACGAATGGAAATAGATTTTCCCGGCTGTTTCATCATAATAAAAGTTGATCGGAACGGCATAAGGATAATCGTCATCGCCTGCAACTGCAAGCACACCACGTTTCGCCTCTTTCAGAAGTTTGATTGCTTCATCGTTTGGAATGGCTTTTTTTTCAGCACGACGCATTTTTCTGAACATCATATATTCCTCCTGTGTGTTTACGTTTTCTTTTAGCATGGGGCAAAGTAACGTTCCCTGCTAATACGT
>CAKQVC010000375.1 GCA_934277655.1 uncultured Clostridia bacterium | reverse complement strand
CAGAAACAGTCCCGTATCTACAATAAAGGCCAGATCATTCTTCATTCCCATATAAATCGCATTTTCCAATGTCACAATCTCCAGCGCATCCGGATCTTCGTAACTGCTTCCATTTACTGCGTTATAAAGTGAAAGAAGATTATCTCTGTCCGTGAACAGCATTCGGAATACTGTATCCTTATATTTCCGGTTCGCTATCGGGTTTCTTCTTTCATTGTCGTTTCTCTTTGCACTAACTTTTCGGTTCCTTCTTTTTGCCATAGGCACGCCTCCTGTTCTGCAGGAGTCGCGGAACATGTCGTTCTTTTTCTTTTACCACTTCGAACCCCTGCTTTGATTTTGATTGGATTTTAAAAGCATGGATTTCTGAAATGATTTTAGAAAAATAAATAGACAGCAAAAATGCCCTGAACGTTTGAGAAATATGCTTTGATTTCATACTAGCATTCTTTCCCTTTTTATTCAAGGCATTTTTGACAACGATTTTCGACTTTTTTGTTTCTCGCATATATGTTTATTTTACTGTGATCTTAATTGTATATTTCTTATTTCCGGACTTCACAGTAATGGTAGCTTTACCTTTTTTCTTTGCTTTGATCACACCGGATTTGCTGACGGTTACGATCTTCTTGTTGGAAGTAGACCATGTAACCTTCTGTAAACTTGTCACCGGTGTAAGTGCAGCTTTGAGTTTCAGGCTCTGTCCACGTTTCAGTGCTGCACTCTTTCCCTGTTTCTTTCCGGTTGCTGCGTTTGTAACCTTGATGGACTTCGTTGCAACTACTGCCTTCTGAACTTTTACCTTGAATCTTGCTTTTTTGCCGCTTGCAAGCTGTACCGTGATCGTTGCGCTCTTTCCTGCCTTGAGACCTTTGATCTTGCCATTCTTGACAGAAACGTATTTCTTATTGCTTGTCTTCCAGGAAACAACTCTGTCTCCCGCACCCATTGTAACCTTCACGGTAAAGGACTGTTTTACTTTCAGCGGGATCGTTCCTTTGACATTGAGGGCGATCGTTGCCGGAAGTTTCGCTACAGATGCAGTCTCTGTCTTACCACATACACTGCAGCTGCGCTGCTGAACACCTTCTGCAAGAACCGTGGCATTCTTCGTCACCTTCCATCTGCTCCAGTCATGACCAGAAGCACTCTCCAGTGTAGTACTTGTCTCACCATGAACTTTACATTTTTTTACAATTTTTCCGTCTGTAGTACAGGTTTCTGCAATCTGTTCAATTACTTCCCACTCGCAGGGAGCAGCCCCAACCTTGAGAATAACATCTTTTTTCAACGCTGCAACATAAATCTGATATGTATTACCAGCTTCCAGATATGCTTTCTCTGCGCTGAGACATTCCTGTGTTTCGGAGTCTATAACATCTATATAAGCATTCGTCGCACTGAAGGAGTAATATCCGGACTTATCCGGGATGAATCTGCGAATTGTCTGGTTTCCAGATGCAGTATCCAGTTTTTCTTCTGTACCAAACTTCATTTTCGGAACATTATTCCAGTCAGCAGCCTCAAATTCTACATAAATCTGAAAATCGCCCATACTTACC
>CAKQVC010000374.1 GCA_934277655.1 uncultured Clostridia bacterium | reverse complement strand
CGATATAATATACCAAAACTACTGTTTGAAAAACGATTTTGTATGTTTATATGTAGGAAGGAAAATGAACTATGATGATACGAAAAGCGCAGGAAGCGGACATTGACAGCATTGAGAAAATTTATAACAGGATTCATGACGGAGAAGAAAAAGGACTGACAACCATCGGATGGATCCGGAATGTTTACCCAATCAGAAAAACAGCAGAGGATGCACTGGGACGCGGAGACTTATTCGTCATGGAAGAAGAAAACCAAATTGTAGCATCAGCAGTTATCAACCAGATTCAGGTCGATGTCTATAAAAATGCGGATTGGAAGCGGGATGCATCTGAGTCAGAAGTCATGGTGCTGCATGGTCTTGCCGTTAATCCGCTTGAAAATGGCAAAGGGTACGGACGAGCCTTCGTTGCATTCTATGAGGACTATGCAAGACAGCACATGTGCACGGAACTGCGTATCGATACGAATCAGAGAAATACGAGGGCACGGAAGCTTTACAAGTCGCTTGGCTATGAAGAGATTGGGATTGTGTCGTGCGTGTTCAATGGCATTCCGGACGTACAGTTAGTGTGTCTGGAAAAAGACCTTGGAGAAAACAGATAAGAATATGCGTACTGTGTATCTTCAAATCGACTGATTTTTTATATAAGGAGGGCAGTGCAATGAACGAGAAAAAATTTATACTGCACGTATGTTTTCTTCTGTTTTGGCTGGCAGCGTTTGTTGTAGTTCTGATATATTCCTGGTTTTCCTATAAGATTCAGATCGTTCCACTTGGAGTCAGCACTTTTGCAATACTGGGATGCAGTGCTTGTGCATTTCTGATAGAAAGAGAATCAGTAAAAGCATGGAGTACTTTTAGATTCATTCTTCCGATAGGAATTCTTCTCATCAGTGCAGCATTATGTGATACGGAGCAGGAAATCTTACAAGGCATAGGGTTTCTTCTGATTTGTGCATTCGGTCAGCCGTTTAGAATGCCGTTTGATTATCTGCTGCAGGGCGGCAGTGCGGCAACATCCTTGACTCTTATTCCTATGCTGCTTCCGTGGCTTCTTTTTCTGGCAGCAGCAATCGCAGGGAAATACAACAAGAAAGAAAAAGAGCAGAGCCACGGGTAGCCGGAACTCTGCGCAAAATCTATCTTTTCAGCTGCTTGATAACGTCGAGCATATCGTTTGGCAGAGGCGCTTCTAAATGGAGCGTCTCTTTGCTTACCGGATGTTCCAGCGTAAGGGAAAAGGCATGGAGTGCCTGCCGGTCGATCAGATCCGAAACAATTTCCTTACCGCCTTGACCCGGTGCACAGTCATGGTTTTCAATGTCACGCAGATCGCCATGAAGACGGCGGTATTCGAAGGGATCGCCGTTGCAGTAAAGATGGTCGCCGAGAATCGGATAACCGATATAGGAAAGATGCACACGGATCTGATGTGTGCGTCCAGTTTCCAGTTCCAGTTCGACCAGTGAATGCCCCTGGAAACGATCAAGAACCCGGTAATGGGTAACAGAAGGATAGCCGCCCTGCTCGACAGGAAGGACCCAGCGTTCCACTTCATCAGGATCCGGTCGTCC
>CAKQVC010000373.1 GCA_934277655.1 uncultured Clostridia bacterium | reverse complement strand
GAATCAAACAAAAACACTGAATGAGAATTATTATCTAAACTCATTATGTACACTCACTTATTGCTTATTTCGACCGTTTAAATTTCAAGAGCATATTGTTCTTTTTTCTATTATAATATATTTATTGCATCAGAACAAGTGTTTTGTGATTTTTTACGAATTTAAGCAGACATGCTCGAATGTGCAATTCATCCCATCACCTATAGAGGTGAGGAAATTCTTGCTACGGTTGTTAAAATCCTCTGAAGATCTGATCAACATGATTTTTTCGATTTCCCAACTAGCTTTATGGCAAAATCTCAAGCCAGTATCCATCTGGATCTACAATGAAATAGATTCCCATCGCTTCATTTTCGAAGCAAATACACCCCATCTCTTTGTGTTTCTTATACGCCGCCTTATAATCCTCCGCCTTGAATGCCAAGTGGAATTCGCATTCACCCAGATTATATGGCTGTGGATGATCTTTAAGCCAGGTAAGTTCCAACTCAAAATCACTTACATTATTGCTCAGATACACAATGATAAAATCATCGGTAGTCTTTCTTCTCACTTCGTGCAGATCAAGGGCCTCGTTGTAAAATTTAATAGATCGGTCCAGGTCTGATACATTGTAGTTTTCATGAATCATCTTAAATTTCATAGTTCTTCTCCTTTTGTACATTCTGTGTTTTTAATGCGTGACTTATATTGCGGATATTCAGTAATAAACCTCTTAATTACATTGGCGTCATTCCAGTAATGCATTGGAAAAATGACATTGCAATCTATATTTTTAAGAAAATACAGGATTCCGTCGGCATAGTGTTCTCCCTGTCTCGGATCTATGGGGACAAATGCAGCGTCAAAATGCATACCTTTGATTTTCCTGATCTCCGCACGATATGCTGAAGTAAGTCTCTGGTTGTCAGCTTTCGGCTCACCATCCCAATACCAGTCGTTTAAGTCACCGGCATGATAAATGGTGCCTTCCTTTGTTTTGACAATAAATGCTACACCACTATCGTTAGATAGCAATGTGTCGACTTTGGTATCATTATCCAAATTATAAGTTTGATCATGATAAACATATGTGATCTTCATATCCGACAAATGATTCTTTTTTCGTATATCATTCGCCAGAACTGCCTGATATGCCATCCCCATATCATCAAGAATCCCAAATATTTGTGGGTTAAAATGATCCTCATGGAAGTGACTGCAAAAGACGATTACCTCTTTTTTCTTGTCAAGATACGGTAAATCACCCTTAAAATAATCAAAAATATAGTAGCAGTCTCTGGTTTCAACCAAAAATCCACTGTGATTAATGTAAGTAATTTTCATGATATCACCTGTAATAGCACTTGAAAAATCGATTGCCATAAAATAAACAGCCTTTGCGATTTCTTCCGGTTCTAAAATACGACCGATTGAACTATTCTTACTCCTCGTTTTTTCTGATCAACGGCTTATGACCATTACTTTACCGTGTTAAATTTTTTTCTATAAGATTTTAACAGCTATTTCTGACATTGTCCACAATTTTAAAAAACAATTCCTTCTAAAGCTACTCCCTCCACCTGCCGAGCAGGTGGTTTATTTTTTTGCCATACAAA
>CAKQVC010000372.1 GCA_934277655.1 uncultured Clostridia bacterium | reverse complement strand
GAATATCCGGCTGCCAGCAAAAGTGCCGAACTGAACCCGGTCGCCACCCCATAGAGCATCCAGTATGCCCCGTGAACCGCTCCATAATTCAAATTTAATATCTTCTTCATGTAAGTATCATCCTTTTTGCTTTTTTGTCTCTACTTTTTCTTGTCCTTGGTTTTTCTGTCCTTACTTCTGATCCTCTTAGAGGGTTCCCCCATGGATTCCGGCTTCAAGGGCATCCTGTGCCGAAAAAAAGGTGGTCCCTTGCAAGACCACCCTGTTTATGTATCTTTTTGAAAAAACTTATTTCAGCGGTGCTAATCCTAAGATTTCTCTTGCTTCTGCAGGAGTAGCAACTTCTCTGTTCATCAGTTTTGCCATCTGAACAACTCTTTCTACCATTTCGCCGTTGGATTTAGCCAGTACACCCTTGGACATGTATACGTTGTCTTCGAAACCAACACGAACGTGTCCGCCCATAGCGATTGTAGCAGCAGCAATGCCCCATGCGTTCTTACCGATACCGGTAGCTGTCCATGTGGAATCTGCAGGGATAGAAGTAACCATGATAACCAGGTCACGAACGGTAGCAGTCATCTGAACACCAAGAACGAAGTCGAAGTGGATCGGATATTTGATGTGACCCTTCTTAGCAGCTTTCAGAGCCAGGTCGATCATGCCTTTATCGAAAACTTCGCATTCCGGCTTAATGCCTCTTTCCTGCATGATGTCTCCGAAGTTGTTAATCGTGTTGTCTGTATTGATGAAGATCTCATCTCCGCCAAAGTTGCAAGTACCGCAGTCTAAGGTAGCCATTTCAGGAGTTGGAGTGATTTCTGTTGACTGTAATCTTTCAAGGTCAGTCATACCAACTGCTCCGCCTGTGGAAGGCTGGATGATAACGTCCGGACATTCCTTTCTGATAGCATCAACCATTTCCTGGAATCTGCCCTTGTCCTGAGTCGGTGTACCATCATCCCATCTAACGTGAAGGTGGATCAAAGCTGCACCTGCATCATAAGCAGATTTTGCTTCTCTTACAACTTCTTCTACAGTATAAGGAACTGCTGGGTTGTTTTCCTTCGTTACTTCTGCACCACAAATACATGCACTGATAATTAATTTTTCCATTTGATTGCTCTCCTTTTTATTTCATTCTCTCAAACAAAATAATTACTAACAATATCATTATATCATTTTGATAAATAATATTCAAGGGGGATAATACAAACTCTGCACATTATACAATTGGCGGGATACCGGATCCAATCGGCTCTATAGATCCCGGTGTTCCAGTGTGACCCTGCGGCCTTCTTCCGTAAAGATCCGATACATTTCATTGGCGATTGCTACCGATCGATGATGTCCGCCCGTGCATCCGAACGCTACCGTCAGGCTGTATTTTCCTTCTTTGATATAGCACGGAATCAGCCGTTTAATCAATTCCTGGATACGGTTGACAAATTCCTTGGAAATATCCTGCCGCAGCACATACTGGCTGACTTTCTTGTTATTTCCGGTCAGGTGCTTCAGGCTCGGTACATAATACGGGTTGGGAATAAACCGCACATCCAGTACCCAGTCGGCCTCGATCGGAATACCATGCTTATAGCCAAAGGACATGATATTC
>CAKQVC010000371.1 GCA_934277655.1 uncultured Clostridia bacterium | reverse complement strand
CTTCGAAACAACGAAAGATTCTCTTACCAAAGAAAAGATCAGCAACGTGCTGGGCGATTTAAATGCTGCTGCCGGATTTTCCGGGTTGACAGCAGATAAACTTTATCAGAGCAATAAAGTGCCGTTTGCCTTTAACTACATCGATAATTCCCTGAGAGTGGATCACAAGGATGCGAACGGATCCGATCATGGAACGCATGTAGCTGGAATTGCAGCGGCAAATCAGATAGAAGGGATATCTGTCTGTGGTGTAGCACCGGATGCACAGGTTCTGGTAATGAAAGTTTTCGGTAATGCAGGCGGTGCATATTTCAGTGATATCATGGCTGCGATGGAAGATGCGATCCGTCTGGAATGCGACTCGATCAACATCAGCATCGGCTCATCAGCCGGATTTACCAGTGATGAACAGGAAATACAGAAAATTTTTGACAGGCTGTGTGATACAGATGTGGTCGTGGCAGTAGCAGCAGGTAATGATTATAATGCAGCATACGGCAATCCGACAGGGACCAATGCAAACCTGACATCAAATCCGGATAACGGGCTGATCACAACACCAGGTGCTTATGCAAACTCAACTGCTGTTGCCAGCATGGATAACAGTGCAGATTACTTTACTGTAGGAAACAAGAATATTACATTTAATGATTCGGCACAGCAGGCTGCTACGAAGTTTATGAAAAAATTCAGCGGTGGTCAGCAACTTGATTTTGCTGTTGTAGGAAACTATGGCGCTGATATTTCAGATTTCGAAGAAGCAGAAGTTAGCGGTAAGGTAGCACTGGTGCAGCGAGGCGGCGAAGTTACGTTCATGAAAAAGCAGGAAAATGCTCAGGCAGCAGGAGCCGTTGCGGTCATTGTTTACAACAGCGTAGACGGAACGACCTCCATGAAGATCAATGATGGAGAAGGCAATATTCCTTGTATCTCAATTTCCAAGATACAGGGTGAATACATGATCGAGCAGTTCTACGAAAATAATGTGAGAACCATGACGATCGGCATCGGGAAGACCAGCGATGCGCTGAAAATGAGCAGCTTTTCATCCTGGGGTGCGACACCATCTCTGACTTTAAAACCAGATATTACGGCGGTTGGAGGCAACGTGCTTTCAACGGTTGATAACGGTCTGTACGGAACGAAATCCGGTACATCCATGGCATCTCCGCAGATCGCCGGGGCAGCAGCTTTAGTAAAACAATATCTGGAAGACAAATATCCGGACATTTCCGGTGGACAGCTTCACGCAAGAACAAACCAGCTTCTCATGAGTACGGCAATTCCATGTACCGAGGATAACGGTCTGGAATTTTCGCCGAGAAAACAGGGAGCAGGACTTTTGAATGTGGGCAATGCCTTAGGAAGTCAGGCATATCTGAGCGTTGCGGACCAAAGCGGCCAGCGGCCAAAAGCTGAGCTTGGCGACGACCCGGAGAAGAACGGAACCTTTTCTTATACATTCCAGGTTTCCAACCTGACAGGAGATTCATTGGCTTACGAACTGAAAAACACGTTGCTTACCAGTGGGTATAAAGAGGAAACCGACAAGGATTCCAACGAAACCTACTATCTCCTCAGCGACAGCGAAAAAAAACTGGATGGCCAGACGAACTGGCAGA
>CAKQVC010000370.1 GCA_934277655.1 uncultured Clostridia bacterium | reverse complement strand
AGAGGCTCTTTCTACCATTATTTTGAAGGGAAAGATACACTGCTTTCTTCTCTTTCCTATTTGTTTGACGAAAAATACGATGAGTTGAGCGAAACCATGGATCCGTCATTATCCGTATTTGATAAACTGATCTACATGAACAGGGAACTGTTTCTGATGATCGACAATACCGTATCCGTAGAACTGCTCAGCCAACTTTTTGCAACTCAGCTGATTACCAGCGGTGAAAAGCACATGATGAACCCAAGCCGCACCTACTACAAGCTTCTGCGCCAGATCATCGCTGAGGGTAAACAGCAGGGAATTTTCAAAGAAGCATTTTCTGTAAACGATATTTCGAAAGCCTATGCCATGTTTGAGCGCGGGCTTATGTACGACTGGTGTATTTCCGGAGGAACCTACTCTCTCTGCCAGTATTCCCAGTCTGTCCTGCCCCTGTTTCTGCAAAGTTTCTGCACCGCCGCATAGTTTTGTGCACCCTGCACAGATTCGATTGACTTGCTACCCGGCAGTCCCCTCTAACCCTGACCTTGACGGATTGCATGTCTTGCACCTCTCCGCAGGGCATGGTCTTGTGCAGCCTCGCACAACCTTACATAACAACCAGCTTTCCCTATGCCCGGTACTTTCTCTCAAGGTACCGAATATTCAGCTTCCACACCGCCAAACACTCTCCAATACAGATTGCCAGGATAACAAGACTGCGTATAACCGGATTTCCATTAAATATACAGTGGATGCCGCCCACCACGGTCGCAGTAGCCAAAACCTCGCCGATCATATAAAGACCGCTGATGACGCCTTCCGCAAGATCAGACCCGGAATCTTTCCACTCTGCCGCCTTACCGCTATTATAAAGCGCCCATCCACCAAAAGCAGCACACAGCACAAGTATGATCAGAATCCAGATCAAGCAGACAGCTGTAACTCCTGACCATGTACCGGTTTTCACACTGCCGCCCAGCCTCAAAGCTCTGCATAATGTATCAAACAACCCCATGCTTCCTTTCATTACACGGATCTTTACTCCGAAGGCGGTCAAAAATGCAACCGCAACCGCCATCATCCCCCTGCTGACCTCCATCGTATGCACCCGCACCTGATCTT
Source organism: uncultured Clostridia bacterium (assembly GCA_934277655.1). GTDB lineage: Bacteria > Bacillota > Clostridia > Peptostreptococcales > Anaerovoracaceae > CAG-238. Next base: position 529 of record CAKQVC010000370.1, on the reverse strand, counting down.
TAGTCGGTAACGGAAGGCAGTAATAAAAAGCCGCATATTCCCCATACAGAATCGATCGGTTCCACTCCTGCCCTCTCTGCATCAACACCGTCACGAACAAAAACACCGCCAAAAAAGAATTGACACCCAATGTCGTACTCTGAAAAATGATCAAAACCAGAAATATAAATATCAGCTGCCATTTCCCACTGTAGTCCTTTTCCCTTGTGACTAGCCTGCGGTATGCCTTCCGCTTTGCAGTCGCCCCAGCTTGTCCTGCCAGGTAGTTACCCTCTTTCTCTGCGCAAAATCTGTTCTGCCGATATTTCACCAGGCACTGCGATTCATCCTCGTTCCAAGTTTTTTCTTCTACTTTTTCCTGATTCCTGCCGGATACTGCCTGTCTACCTCTGTGAAGAACCCAAGTAAGACCAAGCAAAACCACCAGCATAATACTGATTTTTATCCAAGGCAAATATAAGCTCACGGTATCCGAGTTTATACGCAGGTTCAACTCCCTAAATCCAATGGTTCCTAAGATTAGCGTGAG
>CAKQVC010000369.1 GCA_934277655.1 uncultured Clostridia bacterium | reverse complement strand
TCTTTGGTTTTCCGTTTCAAGGTATCAGCACAGAGCCGTACCTGTTCGTCAAAAACGGCATTGACTTCATTTTGTGTGATAATGATCACCTCTTTCCTTAAAATGGCATAGAAAAAACGAGGGCTGTATCAAGTCCTCGTTTCTCTCAAATTCTGATTACTCCAAAATACGGTAATGGGTATTTTTTCCTTTGCCTTCCTGCACGATTTGTTTTCTTTCTATCATCCGCCTTAATAGTCGTCCACATGCTGTCTGGCTGATTTCCAGTTCCTTTTCTATATCTTTTCTTGTGAAAGTGCCTTGCCGCTTTGCCAGATTGATTACTGCTTCTTCCGCTAAGTGTTGTTCGGGTTTATTTGCAGTCTGCTTTTCCTGATCGGCATTAACATTCAGATTTGGAAGAATGATCTTAAAAGCATTGTCGGAAATCTCAATCTTAGGCTCCTTTCCGGTTCCCGAATAGGCTTCATTCATCTTCAGTATTCCGGTTCCGTATGCTTCAATCAATTCCAATCGGTAAAAGACATTTGCCAGTTTCATGTTTCGGCATACGGAAATGCCCATCAAAACATCGTTTAATGTCACACCGCTTACAAGTCCTCCAATCGAAGTAAATTCAAGCCGATCTTCGTATAGACTGATAAAAGTGCTTGCCCGGAAAGAATATTCACGATGCACAAGTAGATTCAGAAGTGCTTCTCTGACCGCAGTTTCCGGGTAATCTCTCTGATCGATCCGGTATAACTTTTGAAAAGTGGAATGTGTCTGATTTCGGAAATCAATATAATCATAAACTTCATCCATCTGCTGGAACAAAGAACCGGAAAATTCTTTTCGATCCTTAAACTGATTTTGTGTTGTTCCCTCAAAAGCAGCCACCCTAATTGTGTGCACACACTGATCGGATAACAAAAGTCCAAGATTTGTATAAACTCCATCATGGGTCATAATTCCTAATGTTTTCATCTGGGCTTCCCCAAATAATACATTTCTTTTGGAAAACTCTTTCTTGGCCGCCTCAAAAGTCAAATTCTGTTCCAGAGACCGCATTTCCTCAAAATGGTCTCCGTCTGTCTCCTTGATCATACGGCGGATTGCAGTATTGGTAGCCGGTACAGACGAATATCCCTGACGAACAAACACACCTTCTGGACGCAATCCTTTTTTTGCAACATAATAAGGCCGTTCTGTTCCTTGCTGAATATCAACAGCAACAATCTGTTTCCCATTTTCATTCAATGTTTCATAATGCAGGAACATTGTAAGATCCGGTTTGATAGCATCCCGAACCATGTTGCTAATCTGCAAGGCAGTTCCATCCGGGTCCTCTACGCCAATTATGGTTCCATCATCCTGAACCCCGATATACAGTTTTCCACCTTCACAATTTGCAAATGCAATTATTTCCTTCTTTATGTCATCCACTACAATCGACTTCAATTCCACAGTTTCGCTTTCCTGAAAAATCATCTCATCGCCTCCTGTAAATATTCTACCCATATTCTAACCATTCTAACCATTCTTGTCAACCACTGGTTAGAATAATGGTTAGAAAAACAAAAAGTAGAATAAAATCTGAAAGAACAGGGGATTGATACAATCTGTGCTAACTGTTTTTCAAGAGGATTCAAAGGACTTCTGGATATAA
>CAKQVC010000368.1 GCA_934277655.1 uncultured Clostridia bacterium | reverse complement strand
TACAATCCTTTTTCCTGTTCTGCTCATTGATTCTTTTTCTTTCATTTAATTTCTGTATTCCCTTCCCAGTCTGTCGATTGCCTGAAATGTGTTTGAAAATACCTTCCACAAGAAATGATTTTTCAAACACGCTCTGAGGTAATCCACATTATCGCTTAAAAGTATTCTGCAGAATTTCTCTCATCTTCTCAATATCCACAGGTTTCGCAATATGTCCGTTCATTCCTTTTGCCAGTGCTTTCTTTCTGTCTTCCTCAAAGGCATTGGCTGTCATGGCAATGATTGGAATATTTGCTTTGCTCTTATCTGACAGACCTCGGATTACCTCTGTTGCTTTATACCCATCCATGTTCGGCATCTGGATGTCCATAAGGATCAGATCATAGGTTCCTGCCGGTTTCTGTTCTATCCTTGACACGCATTGAACTCCATCCTCAACACGGTCAACCATAAGTCCCATATCCTCCAGGATAAACTCTGCGATTTCCGCATTCAGATCATTATCCTCTGCAAGCAAAATATGTTTTCCGCTTATTCTATCTGTTTCATCCATATCTATAGATTTTTCCGTATCCTGTTCATAATAACTCTTATCAGCAATCCTGTATTCCAGGGTAACTGTAAATTTGCTTCCTTCTCCCTGCTTACTTTCTACTTCAATAGTTCCGTACATCATATCAATATACTTCTTTATAATCGGCATTCCCAGACCTGTTCCCGCAATCTTTCCGTCTGTTGTATTTCGTTCCCTGGCAAAAGCCTCAAAGAGAGATGGAAGGAATTCTTCGCTCATTCCGATACCTGTATCAATTACCTGAGTCCGTATCCGCATATAGTCTTTCCTGTCACAGTCAAGTTCTGTGATCTTTATGGTAATCCTTCCCCCTGAAGCTGTATATTTTACCGCATTGCTGATCAGATTGAGGAAAATTTCCCTGTTCTTTGTCTCATCGCAGATTACGTGCTCATGCTGCACATCGTATTCCATCTCAAGGTGAATACCTTTTTTCTCCGCTTCTGCCTGGAAAATTTTGTAAATTCCCTGATAAATATCTCTGATCTTCACATAATCCTCATCCAGTTCCACCTTACCGCTTTCAATCTGTGCCATGTCCAGCACATTGTTGATAATAGACAGCAGCAGATTTCCGGACTGTTCCATCTTCTCCTGATAATCCAGAAGTTTCGGATCAGTCAGTTCCCTTTTTATCAGCTCATTGTATCCCAGCAGGGCATTCATGGGTGTCCGGATATCGTGAGACATATTGAAAAGGAAATCTGATTTGGCGGCATTAGCCTTTTCTGCCTGAATCTGGGCTTTTCTTGCTTTCATCATCAGGTAAACTATAATCATTATAATAACCAGAGCCGTACTTACAAAACCAATAGAAACTGCTCGCAGATTATCCTTTATGTATTCTGCCAGAGTAACCTTTCCCGGTGCGTTTTCATATACGCAAAACTGGCTGGAAAGTCTTGAATCAGGCAAGGTCTGAATGGTTTTATTCAGGATATTCATTAATGTTGTGTTTTCCCTGGTGACTGCAAAGCAGGAAGTACCGGGTTTCGTAAGAAAAACGCTGCGCATTTTGTTTGCTACCAGTGTCTTTAATGACTGTCCTGCCTTCACAACAAAGCAGTCTGCCTCACCATTTTGTAC
>CAKQVC010000367.1 GCA_934277655.1 uncultured Clostridia bacterium | reverse complement strand
GGATTACTCTTCAAAATACCGAGCAGAATGCCATGATAGAAATTTTCTTTTTCTTCATTTCTCGCCTTCGTATCCAGAACGCTGATTGTTTCACCAAGGAACATCATCAGTTCCTTTTGAATTTCTTCTGCTTTTCCTTCGAGAAATCCACAGTTTATCTTCTCAGTGGATGCGTGCTCATTCGCAACTACACGTGTAAACCAGTCACGGATCTGAAGAATGAATACCTCGCGCACTTCTTTGTTTGGAATAACCAGTTTGTACAACCCTTTGTCATCATTTCCGTTCTGCGTCAGGTATCCGGTTGTAAAAAGAACGCTCCACATATTATCAATACTGGTGTCAATTTCATCGTACGTCAGTTCCAACCGCACGCTCTTTTCTATGGGAGTTCCTGAAATCAACTGCTCTATTTCATCTTTGGTTGTCGTATCTGCCTTATCAATAAAGCATTTTACAAGATCGTTACCGCTGCTGTTGATCCAATAAGCCTTTGGCTGTGCTTTCGGATTGCTCATCAGATCGTCCACATAGTTGATCACATCCCATGGACAGTAAATATCGGCATTGCCAAAGCGATAACCGTCATACCACTCTTTTATTTCTGTGAAATGCTCCTGCAGGTTATAGTCTGCAAGAAGTTTTGTTACTTCTTTATTCGTAAAACCAAATTCCTCGTCATACCGAACATCATCTGCAGCATAAACCTTGAAATTATTCAGTCCTGTAAAAATGCTTTCCTTCGAAACTCGAAGACATCCTGTCAGAACAGCAAACTGCAAAAAGCTGTTTGTTTTTAGCGCCTGGCCAAACAATCCCCGGATCAGTGACACAATTTCCTGATAGTAGCCATGCTGAAAAGCCTTATCCAGCGGCACATCATACTCATCGATCAGAATGATAACTTTCTGATCATAGTGTTTGTACAAAAGCTGCGATAAAGTCTGCAGACTGGATATCAGGACATCCACATCCATCGAATATTTTCCATTAACCAGATTTATGATCGCATCATATTTCTTTCGTTCATTATCTGTCAATTTCGTACTCTCGGATAAAAAAGCAAATCGCTCTGCTTCCACCCCGATCAATTCTGTCAGACGATACCTGGCAGCTTCAAATGTTAATCCATCCACGCCTTTCATCGAAAGAAATATCACAGGGTATTTACCCATGTATTTTTCACATAATTCTTTGTTATCCGAAATAAAAAGCCCCTCAAACAGCGCCCTGTCTGTTCCAATTTCAAAAAAGTTCTTAAGCATACTCATATTTAAGGTTTTTCCAAACCGGCGTGGTCTTATAAAGAGATTCACTTTACTCCAGTTTTCAAGAAGCTGCTCTATCAGTTTTGTTTTGTCTATATAGTAAAATCCGTTGCTTCGGATCTCCTGAAAATCCTCAAGTCCAACCGGCAGCATTTTCAATTCTGCCATACTCTATACACTCCTTATTTTGCCTGCGAAACTGCCAACTCTTTTTTCGCCTTTAACTCACCCTGTTTCTCTCCTCTTTACTGCTCAGATGACATCATATTCATAATAAAATTCATTTGAAGCATTTGATAATTTTTGCAAATCTGCTCTGCAACATAGTCACACAATGAGTCCAACAGGCCTGTTTCTTCACTCATATCATTCTTTATTGCATTCTTAGTATAATGA
>CAKQVC010000366.1 GCA_934277655.1 uncultured Clostridia bacterium | reverse complement strand
GTATATGTGACCTATAATGGATCGGCTCTGAACGAAGGCACCGATTATACCGTGAAATATGTGAACAACGTGGAATCGGGAACCGGATATGCTGTCGTTATGGGAAAGGGAATGTACTCGGACTATACGACGATTCCGTTTACCATTTCTAATACTTCATCTTTGAGCGGAATCAAGGTTTCGACAATAAAAGATCAGAACTACACAGGGCAGGCAATTAAGCCGGCGGTAACAGTAACGGATCCAGAAGGCCGCACGATGACGGAGGGACTTGACTATACGGTCAGTTATTCGAACAATACCAATGTAGGAACCGCAACCGCAAAGATCACTTTCAGGGATAACTACACCGGATCGAAAACAGTGAAGTTCAGCATTGTAAAAGCAGATCAGGTCATCACAGTTGCAGACGACAGAACTTCAGCATCTGTCGATGATGGCTCTTATAATCTGGGCGCAACATTGAAATTCAGCGGTGCTTCTCTTACCTATGCATCTGACAATAAAGATGTTGCAACCGTTTCTTCTGCGGGCAAGGTAACGATCAAAGGGGTAGGAACCGCCAAGCTTACGATCAAGGCAGCAAGTACTTCTAACACCAACAGTGCGACGAAGACAATCACGCTTGCTGTATCTGGTAAGAAGCAGACGGTAACCACTGCATATACCCGCTATACCAGAAATGAAGGAGCTGCGTCTTTTAATCTGAAGGCAGCAACAGACGGCGATGGAATGCTGATTTATGCATCAGATAACGCATCTGTTGCGACCGTTGGCAGAGACGGGACGGTTACTGTAAAAGGAGCAGGAACGGCGCACATTACCGTGACAGCCATGGCTACCAGCCAGTATTCTGAAGGAAGTAAAGAAGTTACCTTGACGGTCAATGCTCTTTCAAATGATGAAAAGAATGATAAAACACAGAGGATCATCACAGGTGTAGAAAATACAAAAGTTGTTTCCTTAAAAGCGGAGGCACTGGGTGCAAAGAAAGTAAAGCTGACTTGGAAAAAATCTAATTCCGGCTATGCGGTAGATTATTTCCAGATCTGGAGATCACAGAAGAAGTCATCCGGATATCGGAAGATATTTAATGGCTCCAGCGGAACGGCAAAATACTATATCAACACCAAACAGCTTCAGCCGAACACAACCTACTGGTACAAAGTCCGCGGCGTACGAAAAGTAGATGGCAAGCTTGTATATACTGACTTTACGAAGGTGCAGGTAAAGACTTTAAAATAAGAGAAAACAGAAACAAACGAAGAAAAAGAGGCAAGATCGGCAGACAGCTGACCAGGCCTCTTTTTTGATAGATATACACTTTGAACGATTCACAACGATCAGCTCAAAATCTGTAATTCGCCGATGATTGGCAGCGGCTTTTCGATACCCTGAATGGCATTGATCAGACCGATGATCCATAAGATGGACAGACAGATGTAACCGACAGCGATAACGATCCAGCCGATGATAGGAATGAAAACAAGCACCTTTGCGATGAGTCCCCAGACAATACGTGCAAGCATCAAAACCAGTGCCTGGTTGAGATGAAATTTGGATTCCTCTCGGTTTCCACAGCCAAATGCCAGGATCCAGCCAATTAATGTAAGATATGCAACGATATCCGTTCCTTTCTTTGTCATTCTATATCCCCCCTTCTATACAT
>CAKQVC010000365.1 GCA_934277655.1 uncultured Clostridia bacterium | reverse complement strand
CTTAGACGGCAAAAAAGAAAGGGAGAACCTGCAATGTCTTCAAAAAGAGAAATGACCGCATGTGCGGAACGTCTGCTGTCCCTGCTGGAGGTCCCGGACGGCGTGGAACTGGAGGAGACCGTGGACATGGTGCTGATCGACCTCCAGATGCACATCGTGGACTCGGGCACGAGAAGTGCAGTAGCCAGCGTTCTGGCAGACCGGGTGTTTGCGCTATTGATGCAGACCTTTCTCGCACATTACCCGGAGATTGACCACGAATATGTCACCATATTCTACGCGTACAACCATGTATTTGAAACGGAGATGTACGATACCGCGGACCTCCCCCGGGTCGGCAGCATTGGAGGGAAGCTGAAACGGATGCAGGAGGAGTTTGACCTTCCCCGTAACTATGAGGAGTGGGTGCTGTATTTCCGGCATTACAAGACCTACTGCGAGATGCTGGCCAAGCGGGGAAACGTGCAGATGAAGGTGGAATTGCGTAGAATTGCCCTGCCGTATTTGGCGGAGGTGTGCGGCCAAGGGGAGGAGCTGAGCAAGCAGGAACAGCGAGCCATCGTCATTGCCCAGACGCTCTCCTGCATGGGGCCCAAAGAAATCGGAAATGCACTGTTGCTGCTGAACACCTGCCAGGGGCAGCTGTTTGGCTTCGTGCCGGAGCAGCTGGGGGCTCTGAACGCAAAGGAGCTGCGGACCGTTTTCGGCATCCTCTGTGAGGTCGTCCGCCTCGCTCCGGCAGAGTTTTACTTCCCCTTGACGGTGCGGATGGAGCGCGAAATTTACAAGGCGGTATCCGCATGGACAGGCAATACACACCACGAAAGCACGACAGTTTTGCAGCGGATCTGGGAAGAAAAGCGCTGGATGAAGGAAAACGGAAAACAGGCTTCGCCGGAAATTACAGGATTATTGAAGTTGCATCGCTACTACATGAAGACACTGAACGGAGACGGCCAGCCGGAGTGGGACGAGCTGTAAGTCGATACTGCCAAATCCGCCGGTCACTGCTACAATGATGCAAATATCAGCATTGGAGGAAGAACCATGAAAAAGAAAATGCAGCTGACCCAGCGGGAATTTGACCAGTTCGAGGACTACCTGCGCCACGACGAGCGGGAGGAGAGCACCATCGAGGCCTACCTCCGCTCCCTGACCCGGTTTGCGGAGTGGGCGGATGGCCGTGCCGTCACCAAGGAACTGGCTATGGAGTGGAAGGCGGCGCTGTCAGAGGCCGGCTACCGCCCGATTTCGGTGAACGCCATGCTGGCGGCGGTGAACAAATTCTTCACCTGCATGGGGCGGGAGGACTGTAAAGTCAAATATCTGAAGCTCCAGCGGCAGATGTTCCGCAAGTCGGAGAAGGACCTGTCCAAAGAGGAATACCAGCGCCTGGTCCAGGCGGCCCATGAGAAGGGGGATTTGCGGATAGAGCTGATTCTGGAGACCATCTGCGCCACCGGGATTCGGGTGGGGGAGCTAAAGTACATCACCGTGGAGGCGGTGCGGGCGGGCGTGGCGGAGATTGCGCTGAAGGGAAAAATCCGCACCATCCTGCTCCCCCATCGGCTCTGCCGGAAGCTGCAAAAGTACGCCAAACAGCAAAAAATCGCCTCGGGCAAGATTTTTCTCACCCAAGACGGTTTACCTGTTTCAAGACAATCTATCTGGACCCGCATGA
>CAKQVC010000364.1 GCA_934277655.1 uncultured Clostridia bacterium | reverse complement strand
ATGTCATCCTTTGCGACAAGGCAGGTACTATTTATAAAGGAGCGCCTGATAATAATCCGGAGCAGGAACGGATGGCAGAGGTTACAAACAAGGAAAATCAGAAAGGAACCATTGCAGATGCGCTGAAAGGTGCAGACATACTTGTAGGCGTTTCGAAACCGGGTGTGGTAACACAGGATATGATCCGCTCCATGGCAAAGGATCCGATTGTATTTGCAATGGCAAATCCCGTTCCGGAGATCATGCCGGACGAAGCCAAGGCAGCAGGCGCAGCGGTTGTAGGAACTGGAAGATCTGACTTCCCGAATCAGGTAAATAACGTACTGGCTTTCCCGGGAATCTTCAGAGGCGTGCTGGATGCAAGATCTCCGAAGATCACGGAAGAGATGAAAGAAGCAGCGGCAAGAGCGATTGCATCGGTTATTACCGAAGAGGAACTCTGTGCAGAAAAAGTTTTGCCGGATCCGTTTAACAAACAGGTTGTAGAAAAAGTTGCAGAAGCTGTTGCAGAGGTTGCAAGACAGCAGGGCCTGGCAAGAGTATAAAAACGTAAAACAGGTGTAAAATACCATAGACAAAATTCACGAAAAGCACACACATTGTGTGCTTTTCTGCGTTAAGATTATACATAAAGAAACTCGGCGGACATTGAAAAAACAAGTGGTGCAGGGACGCCAATTTTTCGCTTTAAGAAAAATACGCAAAAGGAAAGGATCAGTTGTCGTGTTTGGATATGTTTTGGTAAATAAACCGGAATTAAAAATAAAAGAATTTGATACTTACAGAAGCTATTACTGCGGACTGTGTCATGCACTCAAAGACCGCTACGGGTTGATTGGGCGGATGACATTAAATTATGATATGACGTTTCTGGTTATGATTCTCAGCGACCTTTATGATCTGCCGGAGAAAAGTACGTGTAGCCGATGTATTGTCCATCCTGCCAGCAAGCACTGTAGCAGACGGAGCGAAGTGAGCGATTACTGTGCGGATATGTGCGTGCTCCTGTCCTATTATAAATGTCTGGATGACTGGAACGACGAACATAAGATCAGTGCATGGTTTACTAAAAACCTGCTGAAAGGCAAGGCAAAGAAAGTAGCTGCAAGATATCCGGAGAAGGCTGCCTTCATCGAAAAAAAGATGAATATGCTGACGATCGTGGAAAGCGCCAAGAATCTGCCGCTTGATAAAGTAGCAAAAGTATTCGGAGAAATCCTGGCAGAAGTCTTTGTATATCGGGATGACTACTGGAAAGAAGACCTATATAAAATAGGCTTTTTTCTCGGAAAATATATTTATCTATTGGATGCCTATGAAGACGTGGAAAAGGACATCAAAGGCGGAGACTATAACCCATTTAAGGAAATTTCGACCAGAGAAAATTTTGATGAACAGGTGTTGAATCTTCTGATGCTGATGATAGGCGAATGTACGGACGCATTTGAGAGGCTTCCCCTTGTGGAAAACGTTGAAATCCTTCGAAATATTTTATATTCCGGTGTCTGGGTTCGCTATGGCAAGACGAAAACAACACGGATGGAGAAAAAAAGTAAACAAGTACAGACAGCAGTCTCTGAAAAGAGTGAGCAATACAGCAGTAATTAAAAGCTGTAATTGTAATAGAAAACTGAATTAACACAGTCAATAAATGCAGTGATACAACAGCAATACGAATACGGACATCTGATAGTGAGGAGAATCGATTTTTAAATGGATCCATATAAAGTAC
>CAKQVC010000363.1 GCA_934277655.1 uncultured Clostridia bacterium | reverse complement strand
AGCGTATCCCGTCCGAGCTTGAGCTCGCCGAGCAGTACGAGGTGAGCCGCATTACGGTGCGTCGCGCCGTCGAAGAGCTATGCTCCGATGGCTACCTGGTTAAGCAGCAGGGCCGCGGCACCTTTGTTTCCACGCCGCACATCAACCGCCAGTTCCACGCTTCGACGCTGCAGACGTTTTCCGCGCTGTGTGCCGACAATGGCATGAAGGCGGGCGCACATGTGGTCGATCGCCAGATTGTGCCGGCACGTCAAAACGAGATGGAGTTCTTTGGCCTGCAGAAGGACGCGCTGCTGCTGCACATCAAGCGCGTGCGTACGGCCGACGGCGAGCCCATTTTTGAGGAGAACATCTTTGTGCCGTTTGACGCCTACCGTGAGCTGTTGACGGCCGATCTTGAGGACAAGTCGATTTTTGCCGAGGTCGAGCGTGTTGGCGGAACGCCGATTGTCTCGGTTGGCTACCGCACGGTCGAGGCCGTTCGTGCCAATGCCGAGCAGGCGGCCGAGCTGGGCATTGCCCCGCACGATCCACTGCTCAACCTGCGTGCCGGCTTTATCGGCCCCAATGGCGAGCCAGTCCTGATGGGTAAGCAGTACTACGTGGGATCGCGCTACGTTATGGTGATGTAAGTTACGCGGTTTTACTAAACCGCGTAACTAGTCGACGCTGCAAACGCCCCTAAGCGGCAATCTGACGTTCAATCGTCGGTTGCGTACCGAAGTACGCTTCCCTCCTCTTTCACGTCACCTTGCTCGCTTAGGGGCGTTTTCGCTGACTTATGCTCAACCTGCAACTCGATTCAGCTCCAAGCAAAAAGGCCGAAGTCCCGAAGGATTTCGGCCTTTGTTTTGTCTGCAGCTTACAAGCGCAGTTTATCGATTCTCAATTGACCCGATGTTTTTGAGCTCGATGGAGATGAGGCCGTTGGGCTCGTTGACGAACTCGATGTATTCGGAGTTCGAACCCATCTCGGCCGGGAAGCTGATCTCGATACCCGTGTCGGTGCGAATCTTGTGGTTGCGCACCGCCGCGCGCTCGACCTGCTTGCGCTCCACGGGAACGCGCTCGGGAACCTTCTCCTCGGTCAGTGCCGCGCGCACGCTCTCCTTGATAACCGGTTCGTCCTCAAAGACCTCATCGACGATATCCCAGGGCGGAAGCTCCTCGTCATCCTCAACCTTCTCGGCAACGGCAGCCTTAACCTTGGCGAGCGCCACGGCCGTGTTGGCGCCGTGCTCCTCGGCGACTTCCTCGACCACACGCGTCACGGTGTCGATGACCTCCTTGCCAGATACGCCCGTGTCGCACTGCAGCAGGCCATCGGGAATGAGCATGCGGTCTTCGCCGGCAATCTTGCGCTTCTTGTCCACGTAGCCGATCTCCATGGTGCTCGCGCGCACGATGGCATAGCTCGGCACCTTTTGCGAGGGGTTCGGCAGAATGGCGTAGTGGCGCGCGATGTCGTTGCGCACCTCTCCCTCCTCGCGGCCCACTTCGTGCATAAAAGCCTGCTTGGAGCCCAGCAGCATCACGGCAAACCAGCGGGCATCCTCATCGTCGTCAAAATCGGCCACGAGCACGTCGGTGGACTCGGCTTTCTCGGCTTTGGTGAGCTCGGAGGAGATAAACTCCGCAATCTGCTGCGACAGGTCCACGAACTCGCGCTCGCCAAAGAAATAGCCTTTGAGCTCGCCGCCGAACGCAGAGTTCTCGGCAAACGTGGCGCGTTTATTG
>CAKQVC010000362.1 GCA_934277655.1 uncultured Clostridia bacterium | reverse complement strand
AATCAGTACAGGAACTGAATACCAGGTGTTTTTGCAGAAAGAAGGACCGGGAGATCTGTGGATACAGGAAAAAGACGAATCCTATTTCGTAGTCAGGGGTACACCGGAACTTAAGTTTTCGTGGGAGCTTAAGTGTTCTCAGAAACATTTTGAACATCTTCGTTTGGAAGAAGAAACTCAAAGGACTATGGTATCAAAAGATATAAACAATGCGGAAAACGACTACAGCGACATCATTGACGGTCTTGTTAATGATTATGATACAGAAATGGAGGAACTGATAAGTGAAAGCAATTAAGATTATAAGCATCATCAATCAGGGAGGAGAGTATTCTGTCACTACAACCTATAATGAAGTAGATGATTCCGGAAATGTAGTAAAGAAAAATACAAAGGCACCAACGTATTATGCGGTAGGAAATGTACTGGAAGCTGTGAAACAGATTGAAGCGGATGCAAAAGCCCGCCTGGAGGAATAAAACATGGCAATAACAATGCGGCATGGTCCGTACAACAAATTTGATCCTCAGAAACTTCGTACCGGTGAAATTGCTGTAGTGACAGAAGGGGATCCACATGCATCGGACGGAAAAGCAATCTACCAGTGCTTTTCTCCGGGCGATGTTAAACGTATGGCAACCTATGAAGATATGGTAGATCAGATTGACGAGGCCGGAGGAGATGCCATTGACAATCATATTGAGCAAAAAGTCGGTACAGCCCTGAAAGCCTGTGAGGATGCCACAAAAGCGGCACAGGATGCAAAGACGAATGCAGACAAGGCGGTTTCCAGTGCGAATACTGCGGCATCGAGTGCAGATACAGCAGCTAAGTCAGCCAATGAGGCAGCAGAAAAGGCTCTTGAAGCTGTAAAAAAGTGTGAGGGTCTTATGGATAACACGAAGGTAACAGCACTTGAAGAAAAAATGAAAAAAGTACTGGAACTGCTTAAAAATGTTGTATCTACGGAGTAGACCCATGAGCAGGTCTGGGATTCCCCCGTAGGGAAAATAGAAACGGTAACTAAAAATCAGACACAGAAAGGAAAATAATATGTCAGTAAAAACAGTACAGGCCGTGATTAATGGCCAGACATACAACCTTACCCTGAACAGCAGTACAGGGAAATATGAAGCAACGATCACAGCACCCGGTAAATCCAGCTATACATTAAGCGGGCATTATTATCCGGTCACTGTAAAAGCAACAGATGATGCCGGGAATACCACTACAAAAACAGATTCAGATGCAACGCTTGGCAGTTCCCTTAAGCTGCAGGTTAAAGAAAAGGTCGCACCGGTCATTGCGATCACAGCACCGACAGCAGGAAGTTACATTATCAACAGTAAACCTGCGATCACATTTAAGATCACAGATGATGATTCCGGTGTCAATCCGACAACCATTGGGGTTACGATCGATTCCGGTTCGAAAATTACCGGAGATTCCATCACAAAGAAAGCAGTATCAGGTGGTTACGAATGTACATACACACCAGACACGGCACTGTCTGACGGAAGCCATACGGTCAAGGTTGATGCATCTGATTATGACGGCAATGCAGCAGTCCAGAAATCCGTTACATTCAAGATCGATACAGTACCGCCGACACTGTCCATTACTTCACCGGTTGATGGTCTTGTTACAAATCAGGCGGCATGCACAGTCAAAGGTATTACCAACGATGTTACTTCCAGCCCGGTTACAGTAACGATCAAGCTTAACAGCGGCAGTGCAGAGG
>CAKQVC010000361.1 GCA_934277655.1 uncultured Clostridia bacterium | reverse complement strand
AGATCCTGGATCAGGCTTTCCGAACCGAATGCAAATCCCAGTCTTGCTCCTGCCATCGATCTGGACTTGGAAAAGGTTCCTGTTACCAGCAAATTACCATACTGCTCGATCAGCCCTGCTGCACTTTCGCCGCCGAAGTCCACGTAAGCTTCATCGATGATAACGATGTTCTTCGGGTTGCCGGCAACGATTCGTTCAATATCTGAAAGCGGAAGCACTCTGCCTGACGGTGCATTGGGATTAGCGATCACGATCGTCTTTCCAATCCCGATATAGTCTTCCGGATTGATTGAAAAATCATCTTTCAGCGGTATTTCTTCGTAAGGGATATGGTTCAGCTGCGCGAAAACAGGATAAAACCCATAGGTGATATCCGGGAAAGCCAGCGGGCTTTTTTCATCCGCAAACGCCATAAATGCAAAGTTCAAAGCTTCATCTGAACCGTTAACCATCATCATGTTCTTTGGAGAGATTCCGAAAACCTCTGCCATTTTCTCTCTGAGCCGAGTACATTCCGGATCAGAATATAGCTGCAGCTTTTCGCATTCCCTGCTGACCGCTTCCTGAACCACCGGAGATGGCATGAAAGGTGACTCGTTGGTGTTCAGCTTGATGTACTGCATATCTTTCGGCTGCTCGCCGGGTGTATAAGGAATCAGTGTCTGATATTTTTCTGAAAAAAATCTGCTCATTATTCTTGTTCAAAACGGATCTTCACGCTCCTTGCGTGTCCATCCAGTCCCTCCTTCTCTGCAAATGCCGCAACTTTATCTGCAACTTGCTTTAATGCATCCTCTGTAAAATAGGTAAACTGTGATTTCTTTACGAAATCATCCACAGACAGCGGTGATGAAAACTTTGCTGTTCCGCTGGTCGGCAGTGTGTGATTCGGTCCCGCAAAATAATCTCCCAGAGCTTCCGGACAATTGCTACCCATAAAAATCGAGCCGGCATTCTTTACTCTGCTCAGATAATCAAACGGCTGCACAACTGCAAGTTCCAGATGTTCCGGTGCAATTTCATTGGCGATTTCAATCGCCAGCATTAAATTATCTTCCGCTACGATGATTTTTCCGTTGTTGTCGATAGAAGCTCTTGCAATTTCTTTTCTAGGCAGAAGAGGAATCTGTCTTTCCAATTCATCGCTGACCTTCTTAGCAAAGTCTTTGCTCTCGGTTACCAGCACTGCGCTGGCCATTTTATCATGCTCTGCCTGCGAAAGCATATCTGCCGCTACAAAGGCTGGATTCTGCATGGAGTCCGCAACAACCAGGATCTCGCTTGGTCCTGCGATCATGTCGATGGATACTTTCCCGAAGACCTGTTTCTTCGCCTCTGCTACATAAGCGTTCCCCGGCCCTACAATCTTGTCTACTTTCGGCACGGATTCTGTTCCATAGGCAAGTGCTGCAACCGCCTGTGCCCCGCCCATCTTAAAAATCTGATCCACGCCTGCGATCTTAGCGGCTGCCAGGATAACCGGATTGATCTTTCCATCCTTTCCTGGAGGTGTCGCCATCACGATCTGCGGGCACCCTGCAATTTTAGCCGGGATGGAATCCATCAGAACTGTAGACGGATATGCAGCAGTACCACCGGGAACATAAATTCCGACCTTCTCGATCGGCATCACTTTCTGCCCCATCACAACTCCATCTTTTTCGTTGATGACAAAACTGGCTCTTACCTGCTTTTCGTGGAACGCTCTGATATTAACTGCCGCTTCTCTAAGGATATCCAAAAACTC
>CAKQVC010000360.1 GCA_934277655.1 uncultured Clostridia bacterium | reverse complement strand
AAGCGATATCTACAACCTCCTGAGACTGTGTATCCAGTGCAGCAAGCTTTTCCTCATAGGAAGCAGCATTGGCTGCATAAGTTTCTTTATTTGCCGGATCAGCAGTTTCCAGTGCTGATGCAATTGCATCGCTCAGGGTCTGTGCATTTTTCAGGGAAAGCCATATGTGCTCGTCAGCTTCCTCTTCATGCTCATGGTCATGCTCAGTTTCCTGCATACCTTCCACCATTTCCTCCGTCTTAACGCTGTCGCCAAGCACCTCCAGCAAATTAATCACCTGCATGTCCTTGTTGACAGCTTCCTTCAGTGCATCCTCCACCCATTCATCCGATTCTCCACCAACATAAACAAAGATGTCACAGTCGGAAATTTTCATGATATCATCTGCTGCAGGCTGATAGCTGTGCAGGTCTACACCATTATCAAGCAGCATGGTAAGCTCCATATTCGAAATCTGATCTCCCGCGATTTGGCGTACCCAGTCATATTCCGGGAAAATCGTAGTGACAATTTTCAATTTATCTGCAGATGCTTCTTCTGTTTCACCTGCAGAAGCATCCGTCGGTTCTTCTGTTGGATTTGTTGTAGATTCTTCTGTGACTGCCGGTTCCGTCTGAGCCGGATTTTCTGTTGAGTCTGTAGAACTGGATTGTCCGCAGGCAGAAAGGCAGAAGACTGCCATAACGACTGCCAGCATCATAGATATATATTTTTTCATGAATAAAACCTCCATCTAAATCTTTAAAATCACAATTTCTCTTGTCAAAAATGGGTACAGAAAAGAAAGGATATCCCACATACCCTTTCTTCCTCTGCTGTTTTATTCTATGAATCAATTATTCATTCTTACCTTTTCACTAACCGGAGTAGAACTGGAAATCAGAAAAGAACGATCTGCTGTAAAGCGTAATACGAAAAAGACAATCATAGAAACCATGATTGCTGCGGTCACGCCGGTTCCAAGATTTCTGATATTCTGCTCTGCCTGATGAATGCAGGCACATACCGGACATGCTTTACCGGTACAGTCATGCCCTGTTTCCTTCGCAATATAGAAAAGAGAAGCAAGCATCATCAGCGCTAAAAACAGTGCTAATACACATGAAATTGATTTTCTGGTTTCTATCTTTTTCATTTTTGTCTTCTCCTTTCCGGAACCGCTCCGGCATTGCCTTGTTTCCTAACGGTTCTCTGTCTCCATGTTTCATCCGGTCATTCCGTTTCCTGCCCGGTATCGCTCCCGCTCTTTATCTTAATACATTCCTCACATACTCCATAAAAAACAGTACGTGTAGAATCCATGACAAAGCTGTGATGCTCCAGCATATGCTGTTTCAGGCTCTCCACTTCCTTACATTGCAGATGAATCAGCTTTCCGCATCTCTCACATTTGCAATGGTAACAGGATACTGCCTGTTCTTTGGGGGCATTACCCACATACTCGAAGCAGGCACTGTTTGATCCGTCCACAACATATCTGGCAACAACTCCTTCTGCAACCAGCTTTTCCAGCTGCCGGTAAACCGTGGTCATACCAATGGCAATTTCTTTGCTTTTGAAGAAATCACAAATTTCACTGACCGTCACATGAGTTCCCTGGACAGATTCCAAAAAGGTAAGAAGTTCAGCCATTTGTCTTGTTTTATATTTTGCCTTTGACATATGGACTCCCTCCGTGCAATTTGGAAATCATTTTCATTTTACCACTGATTTTTCATTTGTCAACAAAATAAAAAACCCCCGAAAGCCATCACACAGCTT
>CAKQVC010000359.1 GCA_934277655.1 uncultured Clostridia bacterium | reverse complement strand
GCTGTTGGTATTTCTGACCTGGGTGTTTCTTTACAGAACACCTTATGGTTTCTGGATGAGAGCAGCGGGAGAACATCCGGAGTCTTTAGAGACGGCAGGAATCAGTCCACAGAGGATGAAGTTTGCAGCGAGTGTGCTTTGCGGCGTATTCTGTGGTTTTGCAGGGGCACACCTGTCTTTAGGATATCTGACCATGTTTTCAGAGGGCATGAGCAGCAGCAGAGGATTTATCGCATTTGCGTGTGTCATTTTCGGAATGGCAAATCCGCCGAAAGTTTTTCTGGCGGCATTGCTGTTCGGATTTCTGGACGCACTTGGTCTGCGGCTTCAGAATGTAGGAGTCCCGGCGGATCTGACATCAGCTATTCCTTACCTGGCAACGGTACTGATGCTGGTCTATATTGCTGTCAGTGTGGATAAAAAGAAAGAAAAGAAAAAACAGTTGAGGGGAAACAAATCATGAGAAAAATGAAAAAAACTATGTCTATTTTGCTTTCGTGTGCTTTATGTGCAGGCCTTGTTGCCATGACAGGATGCAGTTCGAAAACATCTACTCCGTATGATAAATATGATTTATCCGAGTACATCACACTTCCGGATTATTCCAAATACACAACAGGAACTCCTAATGTGAAGATTACGGATGATGATATCAATGCAGAAATCCAGAGCAGACTGGAAGCAAATCCGACGACGAAAGAGGTAAAGAAAGGAACCGTAAAGGAAGGGGATAAAGTCAGAATTTCCTTTAAGGGAACTTTGGCAGATGGAACAACGAAAGATGGCATGAGCAGCGACAGCTCTGAAATCACGCTGGGTTCCGCTAACATGATCGATGGCTTCCAGGAAGGGCTTTATGGTGCAACCATCGGCGAGCCGGTAACCTTGAATCTTCAGTTCCCGGATCCGTATCCAAACGACAAAGATCTTTCCGGTAAGGATGTTACGTTTGAAGTAACAGTTCTCTGCAAGCTGGTAGAAGAAACACCGGAACTTAATGAAGAGTTTGTTCAGGCAAACAGTGAAGCGAAAACTGTTGCAGAATACAAGAAACTTGTAAAAGAAGATCTGGAAGAAGAGGAAACCCAGAGCCAGCTGACAAACTTTAAAAATGAAATCTGGACAGAAATCGTTGACAATACAGAAGTTATCAAGTATCCGGAAGAAGAAGTACAGGCTGAAATGGATACTTTGGACGAATCTTATAAAAAGTATGCAGAAGACAACAATATCGAGTGGGAAACTGCACTGAAGGATTCTCTGCAGATGACGCAGGAAGAATACGACGAGCAGTTAAAATCCTATGGCGAAGGTGTTGTAAAACAGAAGATGATCGTTTACGCATTGCAGAAGCAGGAAGATGTGGAATTCCCACAGGATAGATACGATGAAATTTTAAAGAACATCTTAACTTCTTCCGGTGCTGACGACGAGCAGGCTTTCGAAGATAAGATGGGCATGTCATTGGAAGAGTATGCAGAAAGCTACAATGGCGTAGGGGTTAAAGTTTCTTTAACTTTAGATGCCGTTCTGGATTCCATCTATGATAAGTTGGAGAAGAAATAAGCGTCATAAGAAATAAACTAAAATAAGGCAGGTGAATCGAATTCCCTGTCTTATTTTTTTAGGACATAACAACTTTTGATTTTTTATTACTGATGATTGACCTTAAGGATACAAAGTATTCAAGGTGGGGAATGTAGCCTTATGGAGACAAATTGTTGCCTTTTATATGTGCGCATGCTATGATATAAATGAGTTGTGCAT
>CAKQVC010000358.1 GCA_934277655.1 uncultured Clostridia bacterium | reverse complement strand
TTTTGCCGCAAATACCGGAATTGCAACTGCAACCAATATGGCGATGATTGCAATAACAATCAGCATTTCCATCAATGTAAATCCATTCCTGTTTCGTTTCATACTAATCCCTGCTTTATTTTGATTGAATAAATATCTACAGTCTTTGAATAAATTTTGAAAATTCCATGTTCTCATTCCAACCAATAGGACGGATGAATGTAATCTCCTGATTGCCTTCATCGTCATGTCGACTGATAACATGGTGCAGTGATAATCAAATTAATTATAACGATTTTATCCTTACTTTTCAAGGGCTTCTTGCCGTTTTCTTAATGTAAACTATCAAATATTGTCAAGTAGTTGATAACATTATCAGTCATAAAACAAGCAGCAAACCCAAATGCCAAGAGCCGTACCCTGACAGAACGTCACTGTCAGAGCACGGCTCTTGTTTAATATTTCCGGTTCAAAAAACTAACGTTCATTAAAGACAATGACCATCGCATTAACCTCAAGGGCTAAGGCTCAACCAAAACCTTTCGAAGTTCCTCTGTCAATGGTTCCCCGAATTCACAGACTTCGAAGTATTGCACGGCTTTCACTTCCGCCGCACGTTCTTCGCCTAGCTGCTCTATCAGTTGTTTTTCTGTATAATCCCGGTTACTTCTTCCATTTCTCAGATAACGTGCCCTCAGCTCCCCAACCTGCTTTTCCCGAGGCCAATCCGTGTGATCCATCCGATCCGGCCAATACATCCAGTCGAAATACTGAGATTCATGGCAACACGCCAGCTGCAGCAAGCTTTCCTCGTAACCATCGATCGGTACTACCACATCTGGCTGACATGGATACGGACGCTCAAAATCATCCGCCCAGTACAAGATTACCGGCATGACTTCCATCGGCTTCACATCACTGCAAACCGTCGGGACAGTCAAAAGATAAGACGCATCTGCCACAAGGAGTGCTGTATTCCTGTGATCAGGATGATAGTCCCCCGGACGATTGGTAATGATCAAGTCGGGATCGCATTCCCTTATATACCGGATCAGCCGCTCCCGGTTCTCGATGGACGCTGTCAAACGTGCATCCGGCAGATCCCAGACATCATAGCGGCCACCAAGAAGCACTCCGCTTGCTGCTGCCTCTTTTTTTCGGATTTCTACTAGTTTCTGACCACTGCGCTCTATATCATAAGTTCCGGCACTTCCATCTGTCAGCGAAAGCAGACGCACATCCCAACCTTTCGCTTTTAGCTTGCAGAGAAGCCCTCCTGCACTGGTATCTGCATCATCCGGATGCGCACCAATGCTGAGTACTTTATATTTTTTTTCTTCCATCACAAAATCTCCTTTCCTGAGAAAGCATTTCTTGTTTTCGTCTTGTTTCTTTTCGTTTTTTTCTTGTTCTGTTTGTTATGTTTTCTTTTTGCCTGAAGTTGCTTAAGAGTTTTTGTGTAATTTCGATTAGCGAACAGCACTACTGCATTTAAAGCAGTTCACGCAAAAAGTCCTCCACCATAAAATCAGTTGCCATACAGCCGATTCCGTACAAGCTTGCATTTGCACCCATTCTCGCCGTCATGACCTGCAGTTTCGGCTGAATACTGTGCATCAGATATTTTTCCATATCCTGTTGGATATGATGTAGTGGAATAACATTCTTCTGTATGATTGGTCCATTAAGAATGATGATCTCCGGGTTATATGCACAAGAAATATCGTTGATTGCGATTGCAATATATTTTCCCAGCTCATCGATCAACGGAACAACTTTCTTATCCCCG
>CAKQVC010000357.1 GCA_934277655.1 uncultured Clostridia bacterium | reverse complement strand
GTGATCCTGTCTCCGTCTATTTTTTGCTGTTTGATTGTTGAAACTGTGTTTTTCATTTTGAAGTCTCCTCGTATAAAATTTCTTTCATAGAAGTAAAGTCACGTTCGGGATGTTTTTCTGCGGCGATCTCGGTCAGAAGCAGGGAAAGCTGCCGGTACAAAGCTTCGATATCTGCGGATCTTTCCGGAGAGAAAACTGCCGCATGCTCTTTTGTCCGATTTTCGAAGTCACGGATGGCTGAAAGATGTTTGAGGATCGTCTGTGTATCACAGCGTTCGACCGGACCGGTTAAAGCATTTACAGGTCCACGGCTGCATACTGCTTCCAGATTTCCAAGCATCAGAGGCACCAGTGCATGACGGGCATCTTCTCTTTCAAATCCACAAGATGTAAGCATGCGGATCCCCAACTCTGCAAGGGCCGTCATCTGATTGCTGACCACCGCTGCAGCACAATGGTACAGGGCTTTTGCATCTCCTGTGATGTTGACAACGGGATTACCCAGATTGCGGAAAGTCTCCGTCATTTCTGCAAGATGCTCTGGGCTTCCTTCTATGGTAAAATAGGCATTCTTCAGCTGACTGAATGAATGATATTTATCGCTGACTGCATAGAGCGGATGCACGGAGTACCGGAAGGCACCCATGGTTTCCGCATCAAAAAAAGCGGCCGATGATAACGAACCGCTGCAGTGACATATCTTTTTATTTTTTATCGGCAGACTGCGGAGCACTTCCCAAACTTCCTGTATTTTTCCGTCCGGAACGGTAAGAAAAAGGGTATCGCTGTCTTCTGTAATTTGTGCTAACTGATCGTAGAATTTTGTCCCTGTAAATTCTGCGGCTTCTCTGGCTGACTCCGGGCTGCGGCTGTAATAGCCTGTTACCGGTATATCGCCCAGCGTGAGATATTTTCCGAGGGAAAAGCCGACCTTGCCGGCTCCTATAAATCCTGCTTTCATGTGCATCACCTCCTGGCTGATTTTGTCAGGGGAAGGTGCGTGCAGACGGAAAGGCTGTGATGCGTTTCGCATCGGACATCAGTCTCAGGTACTTACTGTACCGGGACAATGCTGGCCCTGCCGGGTGTGTCAGTATTGTTCTTTATTTTTTTGGAATCCGTATTGCGTGATCCTGAAGAAGATACAACCTGACTTTGCTGATAAAAAATATGAAATTTATGCGGTACAGCTTGTTTCGAATGCTATCCACCCACTAATATAACACCACAGGAGCGATTTGTACAGTGAAATTTTTTACGCAAATTTTTTTGAAGAAAAAGCAAACGGATTTTCATTGTATTTTGACAAAGAATACACAAAGGAACGTTGCATTTTTTTGCAAAGCGTGCTATAATAATAAAAAGCAAACAAAGGAGGTCATGATTATGAAGATCATCGTAACAGGTAAAAATATTGTAATCAGTGACAAGATTCAGGACGCTATTGATAAGAAGTTTGAGAAGTTAGGCAAATACTTTGCTGATGACATTCAGGCAAACGTGGTGATACATCCTGAAAAATCCAAGGTAAAGATGGAAACGACCATCGTTACGAAAGGAACGATTTTCAGAGCTGAAGATGTTGCACAGGACATTTTCGACTGCATCGACGTAGTTGGAGACAAGCTGATAAAGCAGATGTCCAAATATAAGGGCAAACTCCTTAAAAGAAACAAATCTAAGGAATCCGTAAGATTCGAAATGATTCCGGAGGTTGATGATATAGAAGAAGGCAAGGTTGTTAAGACTAAGAAATATGAGCTGACACCGATGACAACAGATGAAG
>CAKQVC010000356.1 GCA_934277655.1 uncultured Clostridia bacterium | reverse complement strand
GTTATGGTTATGGACGTTCCGACTTGGTGCGTCGTGCCATGTCGAAAAAGAAAATGAGCGTCATGCTGGAAGAAAAAGAATACTTTATCAACGGCAAAACCGATGAAAACGGCAATGTGGAAATTGCAGGGTGCATTCGAAACGGCATCAGCCGGCAGGCAGCAGAAGCCATCTTTGATGATATGGTCAGCTTCGCCCAGTATGCGTTCAACAAGTCTCATGCGGCAGCTTATGCGGTACTTGCTTACGAGACCGGATATCTGAAAGCCTATTATCCGGTAGAATTCATGGCAGCTCTGATGACCAGCGTAATGGGGGATACCGGGCAGATCTCAAGATATATCCGTAACTGTGCGGATATGGGGATCAAGGTCCTTCCACCATCGGTTAATGAGAGCCAGAAAAAATTCAGCGTAACTGACGGGCAGATCCGGTTTGGTCTTTTAGGGATCAAGAATGTGGGCGAGGGTGCGATTGACGCAATCATCAAAGCACGACAGGAAAAGGGGCTGCCGAAAGATATTTTCAGCTTTATCAGCGGACTGGAGATTTCGCAGGTAAATAAAAAAGCAGTAGAAAGCCTGATCAAGTCCGGAGCCTGTGACTGCTTTTCTGATAACCGGGCAGCCATGCTGGCGGTTCACGAAAGTCTGGTGGAATCAGCACAGAACACGGCGAAAAAAAATATTGAGGGTCAGATATCCTTGTTCCAGACTGCGCAGGAAACCATGCAGAGTGATTCTCTCGGAGGGCAGCTGCCAGATGTAACACCATTTGCCAAGGCGTTCCAGCTGGAACTGGAAAAGGAAATGCTGGGTGTTTATCTGACTGACCACCCGCTCAACGGCTATCGGGAGCAGATGGAGAAGATCAACACTATTACCAGCGAAGACCTGGCGCATCTTGGAAATCAGGCTGTAATGGAAGGCAGCGACGAAGCGGCGGTCATGGCAGAATCAGCCATGAATCAGCAGCATGGAGGTGCAGATGGCAGCAAACAGCTGCATGATGGCATGACCAGTACTCTCAGCGGAATGATCGCCGGCAAAAAAACCTTGATTACTAAAAATGGCAAGATGATGGCATTCCTGGATCTGGAAGATTTGTATGGTATTACGGAAATCGTAGTATTTCCAAATGTCTACGAAAGGCGGATGCAGCTGATCGAAGATGGGAAGGTTATCGCCATTCGTGGCAAGCTGAATTTTAAAGAGGAAGAGTCGCCTAAAATCCTGGCTGACGATATTCTGCCTTTAGAAGAAGCTTGCGAAAAAGGTTTTGCGGAGCCGAGACGCCGCCAGGGCAGGCGACGGCAGGCTTATGGGCATCCGGACCATCCGCACGATCAGATGGCATCTTCCTATTCCTGCGGCACAAAATCCGGGCAGCGTGAACAAGTATCGCCAGGGAGAGAATCCTTAGCAGGTACTTTCGTGCAGCCTGCGGAGACAAGAAAGCCGGAGGGGCTGGTAAAACTCAGGATACCCAATGGCTGTGATGAAAAAATGACGTTGCAGCAGCTGACTCTGAATTTGAAGCGGCATCCCGGTAATTATCAGGTCATTATGTATCTGACCAGTGGACGAGCATTAAAGACGGATTCCTCAATGTGGGTTCAGCCGTCGGATTCTTTAAGAAACCAGTTGATTGCGATCATCGGCGAAGAAAATGTAAAGCAGACAACTTTGTGAGGAGGCAGAAAAGATGAGAAAAATAGGTGTGCTTACCAGCGGTGGCGATTCTCCAGGAATGAATGCTGCAATCAGGGCTGTTGTCAGGTGCGGCATTGATGCAGGCATAGAGGTTTA
>CAKQVC010000355.1 GCA_934277655.1 uncultured Clostridia bacterium | reverse complement strand
CCGATGGAGAGCCTGATCGTGGTTTCCTTGATCCCCTGTTCAGCAAGTTCTTCCGGTGTCAACTGGGCATGTGTTGTGCTTGCCGGATGGATAACCAGAGATTTTACATCTGCAACGTTTGCCAGTAAGGAGAAGATCGGCAGATTGTCGATAAACTTCTGTGCAGTCTTCGCATCACCCTTGATGTCAAAGGTAAAGATAGAACCTGCTCCGTTCGGGAAATATCTTTCATAAAGTTCATGGCTTGGATCTCCTGGAAGAGATGGATGATGAACAGCTTCAACCTGCGGATGATTGTTTAAATATTCTACGATCTTCAGTGCATTGGCAACATGCTGTTTTACTCTCAGAGAAAGCGTTTCCAGTCCCTGCAGGAAGATGAATGCATGGAACGGGGAAAGGGTTGCACCTGTATCTCTGAGAAGGATCGCCCTGATGTAAGTTACGAAGGCTGCCGGTCCTGCTGCTTCTGCAAAGGATACGCCATGATAGCTAGGATTTGGATCGGAAATCCAAGGATATTTACCGGATGCTTTCCAATCAAAGGTTCCTCCGTCAACAATAACACCGCCGATCGCAGTTCCATGTCCACCGATGAACTTGGTTGCAGAATGTACTACAATGTCAGCACCATGCTCGATCGGTCTGATCAGATAAGGCGTTGCAAAAGTGGAATCGATTACAAGCGGAATTCCGTGCTTATGAGCAATATCTGCTACTTTTTCGATGTCGATGATGTTGGAATTCGGATTTCCCAGTGTTTCAATAAAGATTGCCTTGGTGTTTTCCTGGATAGCTGCTTCGAATGCACCTTCTTCTTCCGGATCAACGAAGGTTGCTGTAATACCAGCCGAAAGCGGAAGGGTGTGTGCCAGCAGGTTGTAAGTACCGCCATAAATCGTCTTGGATGCTACGATATGTTCACCGCTACGTGCCAGAGCGCTGATCGTATAATTGATAGCTGCTGCTCCGGATGCTGTTGCCAGTGCTGCGGATCCTCCTTCCAGTGCTGCAATTCTCTGTTCGAAAATATCCTGTGTCGGATTGGTCAGTCTGCCGTAGATGTTACCTGCATCCCTCAGACCGAAGCGGTCTGCTGCATGCTGTGCATTGTGAAAAACATAGGATGTGCTTGCATAGATAGGAACTGCTCTTGCATCTGTCACCGGATCTGCCTGTTCCTGTCCGATATGTAATTGTTTTGTTTCAAAACTCCAATTTTTTGAATCTTTAATATTTGCCATTTTTACTTCCTCCTGAATTTATCTTTTTTCTTTCTCGTTTTTTCTGTGTTTATGTTTGTATTTTTACTTTTCTTTTTTATTCTTCTTTGCTTGTTTCATCCTCTTCACATTCGGATTCTGCTGAGCAAAACCGCTGCTGAAAGGTGTTTTGTTTTTTCTTTACATCTGGCGTTTGTATTTCGCATCTTTGTTTTGCCCTCCTGTATCTTATGGTCTTATTATAGGGCATCCTTTTTCGTTTGTCCAATACACCAATTTAATATCCGGCTATAGATTCAATCTATAAGTAACCTATCTTCATACTAGGTTTTGTGTGATGTTTGAATCAAAAAACGAACGCATCGCAAGACCCGGGCATCAGGAAAACCCCGAAAGGAAATGTTTTGCGAAGAAAAAGAGAAAAGAAAAATCCCCTGAAGCGCTGCTGACGCCCAGGGGAAAAGGTTATTCTTTATCTTTATATAAATCATATGGTGTGATCTGGTATACATAGTAGTTGAGCCAGTTGGACATCAGCAGGTTTGCACAGCTTCTCCAGGTCGCTTTTGGCTCCTTGGACGGGTCATCC
>CAKQVC010000354.1 GCA_934277655.1 uncultured Clostridia bacterium | reverse complement strand
GACATATTTTCTGTCCGAATGGTCCAATCATGGCAGCGGTCGATCACTTTGAAATCGAAGTGACAGGGCAGGGATGTCATGGCGCACAGCCGGATCTGGGAATTGATGCCCTTGTTGCGGCAGCCGAGGTTGTCAGAGATCTGCAGACGATTGTAAGCCGCAGAACTGCACCGCTGGAACCGGCAGTTGTAACGGTCGGCCAGTTCCACTCGGGAACTCAGTGGAATGTGGTAGCTGAGACTGCATATATGGAAGGAACGGCAAGATGCTTTGATGAGCATACCTGGGAGCAGATCCCGGGGCTTCTTGTTGAAATTGCAGAAGGCGGTGCGGCAGCCAACGGCGCGAAAGCGGATGTCAAAATCTGCAGGAACCATCCGCCGCTGTCAAATAACCCGGCAATGGCAGCCCTTGTCAGAACGGCGGCCGATAAAGTGATGGGCGACGGTGCAGCACTTGATATGCCGAAAACCATGTGCGGCGAGGATTTTGCGTTTTTCGCGAAAGCAGTACCGGCGGCGATGACACTTCTGGGATGCAGAAACGAGGCCTGCGGTGCAGTGTGGCCGCAGCACTCAGGAAAATATTCCGTTGACGAGTCGGTTCTCATCAAGGGGGCAATGCTGTATGCACAGGTTGTGTTCGATTTTATGGAGAATTAGACTTCCTGTAGTCGCTATAGACAGAAACAGGGAAAGCCGAGGGGATGATGAAATACATCGAGCTGGTGGACAAAAAAATCCGGAATGCGCGATAATTGGAAACAATTAGAAAAAATAAATGGAAACGTGATGGAAAGCAGGTATGATTCAAGATACACTGTGAAAAACACGTTTAATTTTGAAAGTGTATGAAGCAAATCACATTTGACTTTGAAAGTGTATAAATAAAAACTGAATAAGAGAGGAAAGAGGATGAAAACCAAAAAACTGACAAGAGATGAGCGCAAGGAGCTTGAGATTATCTATGCTATGTATGGAAATGCAATCAAGAAGATTGCCTATAAATTTCTGCATGATGAAGGGCTGACGGAGGATTGCTTGCATAATGTCATAGTAAAACTGACGAAATCTCTTGATAAGCTGGGCGAATACGGATCAGCAACTGCAAAGTCGTACATTTTTACATCAGCAAAGCATATGGCAATGGACATGCTGGAAAAGAGGAGCAGAGAAATTGATTTCGAATTTGATGATGAGTTTGCAGAAATAACAGGTCAGCTCGTATTCGCAGATAAATATTTTGAAGAGGAAGAATCGTTATCAGACGGTCTGGCACCCTTGTTCGAAAAGCTTACAGAGAGTGAACGTGAGATCCTTACGATGTTTTATTTCAAGCGGATGAACTTCACAGAAATTGCAGAAGCCGTGGGTAAGTCTCACAGCGCAGTGATGAAGCAGGCAAGCCGTGCGAGAATGAAGTTAGAGAAAATGATAATGGAGAACAGGGGAAACGTGGATGACTGATCGTGAAAAACGGAAGACGGACAAGCAGGCTGAAGAGATCCTGGCGGAAGCAGCCAGCCATAAGGATGAGTATGCGGCAGAGATGGATAAGTTACTGGAAGGTGATGAATCTTACGAAGCAGCGGTAAAAAAATATGGGAAACGTCGGTATGTCAGTCCGAAGAAGCGTATCACGAGGGTAGCTGCAGCGCTTTTAATTGTGGGAATCGTGGCAAGCGTAACGGTTCCTGTCGAGAAAGCAAGTGCATGGAGAATCTGGTGGCTGGACCTGATCACCGGCGAAAACCAGGAAGACGTGGATTTGAAGCCGGAAACTGAAAATTCTTTCCTTGAATATTATATAGGGAAAATACCGGAA
>CAKQVC010000353.1 GCA_934277655.1 uncultured Clostridia bacterium | reverse complement strand
GTCGAAATTTTCCAATCTCCAAACCCCACTGGTTCGAAAACCGGTGTAATCACACTGGCAATCATCGCAAGAAGGCTGTCCTGAGAATCTGCCACCACATTCAGTCTACTGTCAAAGGTCTGCAAACACCAGATTACGATTGTAGCTATGAAAATAACCGTGAAAGCCCGCTCCAAAAAGTCCTTTGCCTTTTCCCATAGCAGCTGCTCTACATTTCTGGCACCCGGAAGCCGGTAATTAGGAAGTTCCATAACAAATGGAACAGGTTCTCCTTTGAAAGCAATGCCCCGCATGAGCAATGCAAAAAGGATCCCAACTAAAATCCCGGTAAAATAAAGCAATATCATGACAATCGTTCCATGCTCCGGAAAAAATGCCGTCGTAAAAAATCCATAAATCGGAAGTTTCGCTGAACAGCTCATGAATGGAGTCAGCAGAATGGTCATTTTCCGATCTCTTTCTGATGGCAGTGTCCTGCTGGCCATGACCCCCGGAACAGTACAGCCGAAGCCGATCAACATTGGTACGATACTACGGCCGGATAGTCCTATTTTGCGTAGAAGCTTGTCCATGACAAAGGCAACTCTCGCCATATATCCACTATCTTCCAAAATGGACAGGAAGAAAAACAGAGTTACGATGATCGGCAGGAACGAAAGCACGCTTCCTACCCCCTTAAAAATGCCATTAATGATCAAAGAATGTACAACCGGATTAATTCCATAGACTGTCAAGGCATAATCCGTGACTTCAGTCAATCCGGTAATGCTCAAATCCAGCAGATCTGACAGCCATGCACCAATAACTCCGAAAGTCAGCCAGAACACCAGTCCCATGATACCGATAAAAGCAGGGATTGCTGTATATTTTCCGGTCAAGATTTTGTCGATTTTGACACTTCTGGCATGTTCCTTACTTTCTCCTGGTTTTACAACAGTTTCACTGCAAATTTGTTGTATAAAGGAAAAACGCATATCTGCAATGGCCGCAGCCTGATCCATGCCGCGTTCCTCTTCCATCTGGCGGATAATATGTTCCAGCATTTCTTTTTCGTTCTGATCCAGTTTCAATCTTTCCAGAATCCTCGTGTCGCCTTCTGCAAGTTTGCTTGCGGCGAATCGTACCGGAATACCTGCCTGTACTGCATGGTCCTCGATCAGATGCATGATGCCGTGCAGACATCTGTGGACAGCTCCGTTATGTTCCTGTGGGTTACAAAAGTCCGTCCTGCCCGGACGTTCTTGATACTGTGCTACATGAAGTGCATGATCTATCAGCTCTCCGATGCCTTCATTTTTGGCGGCGGAGATTGGAATGACCGGGATACCCAGGAGTTTCTCCATTTCGTTAACGCGGACAGATCCTCCGTTCTCACGAACTTCATCCATCATATTCAGTGCCAGAACCATAGGAATATCCAGTTCCATCAGTTGCATGGTCAGATACAGATTCCGCTCGATATTCGTTGCATCCACAATATTGATAATGCCTTTCGGCTTGTCCTCCAGCAGAAATTGTCTGGTAACGATTTCTTCGCTAGTATAAGGGGACATGGAATAAATGCCCGGAAGGTCGGTGACCAGTGTATCGACGTGTCCACGAATCACGCCGTCTTTTCTGTCCACTGTTACGCCCGGAAAATTTCCCACATGCTGGTTGGAGCCGGTCAGCTGATTAAAAAGCGTCGTTTTGCCACAGTTCTGATTCCCTGCCAGTGCGAAAGTCAGCGTTGTTCCCTCAGGGAGCGGATTTCCATCTGCCTTAACGTGATAAATCCCACCTTCTCCAAGTCCCGGGTGGTCCATCATTGCCGCATTGTTGCCTGCATCCCTGGAT
>CAKQVC010000352.1 GCA_934277655.1 uncultured Clostridia bacterium | reverse complement strand
GCTTTCCAGCGTCTTTTTGTTTTCATAATCGTTTAGATCATACTTGATTGCTGAAATCGTCGCATAGCCCTCCAGTATCAGTTTCGTGTCCATATCATCTTCCCACGACTCATCAATTCCCGGTTTCCCACGGTAACGATATGTAATCGTATCGTCGGTTTTGCTTTCTACATAGTACCATTGATCATATACGGTAACGCCCAGTTTTGCAGGCTTCAGTCCTTTGATCTCTTCTGCCGGGATATCCGGAGTATTAATGTTCACAACAAACCCCTGTCCTCCGGTCTTGGCTGCCATCGGAAGCACCATCAGAGCGGCCTTGCATGCACCCTCGAAATGCTGTACATCATGAGCATTGATTGAAAGTGCAACTGCCGGAAGCCCCAGGATCATGCCCTCGGCAGCAGCGGAGACCGTTCCCGAGTAGATATTGTCGCTGCCCAGATTGCCGCCATGATTGATGCCGCTGTACACCATGTCAATGTGGACGCCCTTGCTTTCCAACATACTGATACCGATCTTCACGCAATCTGCCGGAGTTCCGTCTACCATATAAGCATCTTTTGCATAAGGATAATCCTCTACCTTGTGAAACACAACTTCATCTGACAGACTCAGCCCGTGGCTGGATGCACTTCTCTGCCTGCTTGGCGCTATAACATAAACATCCGCAACGCCACTGAGCGTTTCTGTCAGTTTTGCGATTCCCTTTGCTTGAATTCCGTCATCATTTGAAACTAGTATATTCATTCTTCTATATCCATTACCTTTCCTATTGAGTCATTAATTACAATATCTGCTTGATCGTCATATGGCGTTGGCTGTTTATTGATCAATATTAAATTTTTACCCGAAAAATACCGGATCAAACCGGCTGCCGGGTAAACAACCAGTGAAGTACCGCCGACAATCAGCGTATCTGCCTGCTGGATCGCCGACAATGCACCCATCATGCACTGGTCGTCCAGTGCTTCTTCGTATAATACTACATCTGGCTTTATCACACCGCCACATTTTGGGCAGACCGGAATATTGCCGCTGCAGTGACTGTCATCCATAATATAATCCAGATCATAAAATTCTCCGCAGTCCATACAGTAATTACGAAGTACTGATCCGTGAAGTTCGAATACGTTCTTACTGCCTGCTTTCTGATGCAGGCCGTCAATATTCTGCGTAACGACCGCTTTCAGCTTTCCTTCTCTTTCGAGAGCAGCAAGCGCCAGATGTGCCTTATTCGGCTTCGCTTCCCGATAGATCAGATTATTCTTATAATAGTGAAAAAACGTATCCGTATATCTGACAAAAAAACTATGAGAAAGCATTTGCTCCGGCGATCTTCCGTATTCCTGCTGTGCATGATAAAGCCCTTTTTCCGAGCGGAAATCCGGGATATTACTTTCGGTAGAAACACCTGCCCCGCCAAAAAATACAATGTCATGACTTTCTTCTATAATTTTCTTCAATCTTGCATCCATCTCTTTTCCTGCCCCCTTGTATATTCTTTCGATATCATAAACGAATCCTTTCTCTTTTCCTTGATAACAGTATACCATTTATGATAAAATTTGTGTAGAGAAAAAGGCTCAAAAAATAAGGAGCAAACTTTAAGTAAACAAAATCATTATCAATAGTGATTAAATATGTTAAAACATACTCATGGAGGGCATTGTTATGAACACATCTAATATCACTATAATCGTCAGATTGTATCCATACTTCACGTTTTTTCTTGTAGATTGTACGGTCTTCGTAAGTATAAGAAACAAATAGAAGGGGATGAAGAAATTGCTAAAGAGCTTCAAAACGGAAATAAACCCGACAGTCGAGCAAAAAATCA
>CAKQVC010000351.1 GCA_934277655.1 uncultured Clostridia bacterium | reverse complement strand
GGCGACCTGGAACGGGCTCGAACCGTCGACCTCCAGCGTGACAGGCTGGCATTCTAACCAACTGAACTACCAGGCCGTGCTTTTCTGGTAAAATGGTGGGAGTTACAGGGCTCGAACCTGTGACCCTCTGCTTGTAAGGCAGATGCTCTCCCAGCTGAGCTAAACTCCCACAGCATGTCTTTATCTGCTCGACACATTTATTTATTATACAGGCTCTCGCCTCTTTTGTCAAGCATTTTTTTCTATCTTTCCGGCTCATTCGAAATTCATTCAGTCACGAATTGCCTTTCTTTGTGAGCCGAAATACATATTACCATAGCATACCATTCTTGTCAAGTATTTAATCGCAAACAAGCTACAAACGATCTTTCGGGGTATTCCGTTTATAAACAAGCCAGCTTACAAGGACACTGTTCGTGAGCAGATATGCAATCAGGCTCCTTCTGCGAGCATTCTTTTCCCTCTCCGTCTGTGATGCCCGCGGTTTTAAAGCCATGAATACAATTCCTAAAAAGAGTACTAAAAAAAATAAACTCGCTATCTGTTTCATAGTCGTCCCCTGCTTTCTCACTTTTCCGTTTCCGCAATTTCGCCCTGTTTAGTTTCTCTTTTATAGATTACCATACTTCTGCATTTCTCACAAGAGTTGTTTCTCTATTGCCTAATCTTTTTTACCTATTTTGTCGCAAAATATCTGTCTCTGTCAACATCGGGTAGCTGACGATCTTCTCTCCGTCCAGGTTTTCCTTATGCATATCCACCGCCGTGATGCGGCTGTTATCATAGGTCGTATAATAGTAAATTCCCTTGCTTGCATTGCAGCAGGACGTATAAATAGTAATTTCATATTTGCCTTCTGTTACCTCGCAACATCCCCTCTGCTGGTCAACTGAACCCAGAATGTGAAAGAACTGACTGACGCTTGCATTTTCCGAAGAATCGGATACAGAATGTGCCCTTGTAAACGCAACCCGCACAAAACGTGACATCGACGACAGATCACCGGGCAGTCCCAATGCACCCATTCCTCTACTGTAGCTGGATAGCGGCATCTGCGGTGCAAAATTATTTTCCGGCTGTTTCGGCGAGAGGTTCATATAATTGTTCAAATGAAACATCTGCAATTCGAAAGGCGGATTATTTGTCAAAACGCCTGCGGGGTTATCATAAATTTTTAGTCCATCTGCGACAGATTCTACTGTGATAGTCTCATTTTTATCTCCAATTATCCAGTGGAGCTGTGCC
The DNA here is from genome assembly GCA_934277655.1 of uncultured Clostridia bacterium. Taxonomy (GTDB): domain Bacteria; phylum Bacillota; class Clostridia; order Peptostreptococcales; family Anaerovoracaceae; genus CAG-238. Next base: position 599 of record CAKQVC010000351.1, on the reverse strand, counting down.
GGTGGAAAATGTTCATTATACGGTGTTCCTGTCAGATTCAGTTCTGCAAGTTCCATTCGCACCTCCTGCACCGTGCTGCACTTGCTTAGAATCCAGCTGATAAACTCAAACTGTGCAACGTTCTTTATAGATTGTTTTCCCCCTGAATTGTGGTTCTTGTCTGATATAGACTTTTGTATTTCTGACTGCCGGTTCTGCTTTTCGGAAGTTTTCTCCAAAATCGGCTCCTGATACACTGCATTACCTACAAAGTTCAATCCTGCCATTGCCAACCCTTTTTCGTTGATCGCATCATAAAACATCGGATATCCGTCTGCTATATGTGCCATTCCTATCATTGCGTAATGTTCTTCTGATATACCCATAAATCGGAATGGAATCGGAAATTTTCTCGGCAGGATCACAATTTGTTCGCCATAAGAAAATTCGTAGTCAAGCGTCCTTCCGAAATAGAAATCTTTCGTTTTATATGTTGCAGCTGTACACATAACTCTTTCTCCCTTCGTACTTGTCCTTTTATTTTACCACCAATCCATGAAGATATGATGATTTTTCATTCAATCTGAGATGTACAGGTAAAATAAGCAGGCAAATGAAAG
>CAKQVC010000350.1 GCA_934277655.1 uncultured Clostridia bacterium | reverse complement strand
AAGAACTCGTTTGCCGTATGTTTACATACCAGGGGGATAAAAAAGTGAAAGAAAGTAAAAAAGCGTAAACAAAGGAGGCTTGAACATGCAGCAGGAATATGTTTTGTCCTTTTCGTCTTTTTATAAGGCGGCATATGCACAGGACATACTGGCTCAGGGAGGAATCCAGGCAACCCTGAAAAAACTGCCGACGGAGCTTGTGCGCTCCTGCAATACCGGGATATACCTGAGGGCAGAATCCCTTGCAGAAGTTCGTACTATATTGGACGGTAAGCAGATCCAGCCCGGCGCCGGATACCGCATTCAGCGTGAGAACCGGGGAAAGAAAACCTTTATAAAAGTCATATAAAACAATCGAATCGCAGAACAGCCGGAAAGATGCAGGGAATTCCCCACAAAATATCTTTTTCCGGTTGTTTCTTTCAGTAAAATAAAGTATACTAAAGTTTACATGAGCTTACGAAATTTTTACGAAAGCAAACAGGCATCTGCTTTGACAGAACGAAAGCAGATAATGGAAGATAATAACGGAAACATTTAATAAATTCAGACACTGGAAAGGAGCAGTACCTGCAATGTCTTTTGCATCTGACACAAAGAATGAACTGTCGAGAATCGAACCAGAAAAAAAATGCTGCATGCTGGCGGAAATCTCAGGATTTCTCCGTGCGTCCGGCAGCATCGGACTTCTGGGCTTCGGAAAATATAAAATTATCATCACGACAGAAAATCCGGCAGTAGCCCGCCACTATAAAAAACTGATTCAAGATTATTTTAACATTGAGACCAGTCTGGAAATCGGAGAAGGAAAGTCGGTTGCGAAAAGTAAAAACACACGGAAATATTCTTACAGCATAACTATTGATGCCGACAACCGGAGCGAACAGATCTTGAGGGAAACAGGGATCTTGCTTATCAGGGAAGGAAATAACTATTTTTCCGATGGCATTTATGACGGCGTTATCCGGACGAAGTGCTGCAAGAAAGCATATCTGAGAGGAATGTTCATGGGATCAGGAACCATGAGTGATCCGGAAAAAGCCTATGATCTTGAGTTTATTGTAGCATCCAAGGCAATGGCAAACGACCTGAAAAAACTGATCAATTCGTTTGTGGATCTGAGTTGCAAGATTACCGAGCGTGGAAAAAAATATGTGGTCTACATGAAAAAAGCCGATTACGTTCGAGATACTTTGGCGATCATGGGAGCAAGCAGCCAGGTGTTCCATCTGGAAGAGATCAGGATCAAGAAGTCTATGGTCAATTCCGCTAAACGAACGGTTAACTGTGATAATGCCAATGTAGATCGAACCATTGAAGCATCTATGACGCAGATCGGAGCAATCAAAAAAATCGAAAAACTGAAAGGGCTTGATTTTTTACCGGACAAGCTGGCAGAAGCGGCGCGGCTCCGTTTAGAAAATCCGGAAATGTCCATTGCGGCATTGGGGGAACTTTGTGATCCGCCTCTGAAAAAGTCAGGTATTAATAAAAGACTGATGCGGATTGAAGAAATTGCTTCCAAGCTGTAAAAGAAGGAAGTGCTGTGTTGCTAGCCTATCTAAAAAAAATAAACCTGACCTGCATGCGGCAAAGTGTCGGGGCAATATACATTTAGTTGTATAAATTTACATTAATTTGTAATAATAATCCTCATACAGAGAAAAAATATCTTTGAGTGAGGATTATTTTTTTTATAAAAAGCAAGAATACCCTTTGAAAATTTAACAAAAATCGCGAGTTACTTTTTTTGAATTTTCAAAAAAACATTGTATACATGTTAAAAAATAGCTTTTTTTTTGTTGAAATGTTGAAATTGTGTGGTAATATAGATTGTAAGGGGGAG
>CAKQVC010000349.1 GCA_934277655.1 uncultured Clostridia bacterium | reverse complement strand
ATATTCAGGATCAGCAGGAATATAACCTTGCTGTGTGTTACAGAAAACATTGCTTCTGTCAGGATAGCCGGGATTCTTGTCTGTGTGATCATGATACCTGCAATTGTTGCGAAGGTATTCAGCATCGCAATAGTTGCAGAAGAAATTGCACCCTCCGAAAGAAGCTTGGAAAGCTTTACTTCCGGTTTCTTCTTCAGGAAAAGCGGGTTAACAACCCAACCGATCAGAAGGCCATAAGCTACTGCTACAGCACCTGCTTCGGTCGGTGTAAAGATACCACCGTAAATTCCGTAGAAGATGATGATCGGCATCAGAAGTGCTGAAATAGATTTCCACGTCTGCACACCGATGTTCTTTACATAAGGACCAAACTTAAAAGCTCCCTGCGTAACTTTTGCTTTCTGTTCTTTACGTCCATATACCCAGTAGTTAATTCCAATGTATGCAACGCCCAGGAGGATACCCGGTGTTACTGTGCACAGCCATACCTTCATCAGGTTTTCGCCTGCCATCATCGCATACAGGATACCAGGAATGCTTGGTGGAATCAGGATTCCAAGGAAGCCGCAGGCACTGATCAATCCGGTGGAATATTCTCTTGAATATCCTGCTTTTTCCATTTCCGGAAGCATCATACCGCCGATACCGGTAATGGTTGCAAGAGAGGATCCGGTAATTGCACCGAACAGCATACAGGTAACGATGGTTACTGCACCAACGGCACCTCTTAATCTTCCGATGATGGAGTTTGCGAATCTCATAACTGCTGCGGAGATTCCAGAGGCTGCCATCAGGTCGCCTGCAAAGATGAATGCAGGGATTGCCAGGAAGGTAAATACGTTAAGGGCACGGAATGCACCCATGGAAATTGCTACGCTTGTACCGCCGTGTGCCAGGTAGATCAGGATTGCCGAAATACCCATGGCGAACGGGATCGGAACTCTGAGAAAGGCCAGCAACAGGAATACTCCTAAAAAGATAAAGAAATAACTCACTTATGCCACCACCTTTCTTGCTTTTTCATTTTTGATAATGTCTATGATGTCCTCTAATGTATTCAGCAATCCGTGGAATGCCATCAGCCCGCAGGAAATGGTTACCGGCAGGGACATGAGCCACATTGGCCACTGGTTTGCTGTTGTGATCTGGTTTTTAACGTCTAAGTCGATGGTATATTCCGCCATCCAGATAGTCATAACGATAAAAAGTGCAGTCTGTACAATGTCTGCAAAAGTATTGAGAAAGTCAAGGGTCAGTTTTCTCTTGATCTCATCTTTGATTTTGCTTTCCAGAAGGGACGGCAGAATGTCGATGGAAATATGGGTTCTTTCTCTCAGCGCTACAGCGGCGCCGAGGAAGCTGACTGCAATATATGTATATCTTACCAGTTCTTCTGCCCAGGCCAGCGGCATTTCAAACAAATACCGGCAGAATACCTGAATCAGAAGAAGAGCAAGCATTATTGCAAATGTGATCCATGTTATAGTCTTCTCTACCTTGCAAAATCCATCATTCACTTTTGTAATAATATTTTTCTTTTCCATTGTAGTTTCCTTCTAAAGTCATGCTTTTATCATGTATGGGAATATCCTTTGCGGATATTCCCATACACTGTCAGACATAAGTCTTTGAAAATTCAAGTTAAATCCTGTTTGATGGTTTGAGACTTATTGAGATTTTTACAGTCCAGCTTCTTCACGGATTCTTGCAACTGCTTCCTGATCAAAAGTCTTGGTAGCTTCATCATCTGCCCATACCTTTTTCGCTGCTTCTTCCATGTCTTTCTGGAACTGTTCTGTTGGTTCGATAACTTCACAACCGTCATCGATCATCTTCTGAGTCATTTCT
>CAKQVC010000348.1 GCA_934277655.1 uncultured Clostridia bacterium | reverse complement strand
CTTATGGCTGCTTACGGAAAGCATATCGATTCCCAGCTTCTTCGGGTAGATCCGGTACTTGCCGAATGCCTGGATGGCATCTACATGATAAAGAGCCTTCGGGCTTTTTTCGTGAACCATATTCGCAATTTCTTCTACCGGCATCACAGCACCGACTTCGTTATTTACAAGCATGGTAGAAACCATGATCGTATCCGGACGCAGGACTGCTTCCAGAGCATTCATCTTCACTTTTCCCTCGTGGTCTACCGGCAGATAAGTGATTTCAAACCCCTGTTCCTGTAAAAAAGATGCCGGCTGGCTGACTGCTGCATGTTCTACCGACGTAATAATAATGTGGTTTCCGTTTCTTTTATTTGCCAGTGCGCCACCGATCAGTGCCAGGTTGTCAGACTCTGTACCGCCTGAAGTAAACAGAATCTCTTTTTCCTGTACTTTCAGAATACCAGCAATCGTCTTTGCCGCTTCTTTTACATATTTTTCTGCATCTACACCTTTTAAATGCATGGCAGATGGATTTCCGAAATCCTCTGTCATCGTCTTTACTACGATATCTTTTACAGAATCATAGCACCTGGTCGTTGCAGAATTATCAAAATAAACTTCCATAAATCTCCTCTTTTATCTACTTCTCAAGCTGAAACATCAGGACTGACAAAATGGCAAGTCCGGCCGTCTCTGTACGAAGGATACGTTTACCAAGAGTAATTGGTTTTGCCCCTTCGCTGATTGCTGTTTCTACTTCTTTTTCTTCAAATCCGCCTTCCGGTCCGATAAAAATTCCAACAGACTGTCCCGGCTGAATGTCGGCCAGGATTTCTTTTGTCTCCTGCATGCCTTTTGCAAGTTCATACGGAATCAGGCGGATATCCATAGCTTCTGCGTATTTTAATGCTTCTTTAAATGTAAGTACCTCATGTACATTCGGGATCAGCATACGTTTTGACTGCTTTGCAGCGCTTTCTGCGATCTGTTTCCAGCGTTCAACCTTTTTTGCTGCTTTTTTGCCGTCCAGTTTCACGACACACCGCTTTGTCTCTACCGGAATCACTTCGTATGCACCGAGCTCAACTGCCTTCTGTATAATCAGTTCCATTTTATCTGCCTTCGGAAGTCCCTGAAACAGATAGATACGGCTCGGAAGCTCATAATCCGGTTCCTGTGCATAAATAATGTGAAGAAGTACTTCGTCTGAACTGAAATCTTCAATCGTACAGCGATATTCCTTTTTTCCGCCATCACTGATCCAGAGTTCCTCTCCCTGCTTCATGCGCAGAACATTTGAAATATGGTTGACATCACTTCCGAGGATATGAATCTGATGTGCTCCCTCATCAATCTGATGTGGCTCTACAAAAAACCTCTGCATCGTCTCAGTCCTTTCTTGCAGTCACGCAGACCCATTCACCCTGTCTGGTCACTTCAACAAGTGTCAGTCCTGCTTTTGCAACAGCTTCTTTGACTACTTCTTCTTTGACATCAAGGATACCGGAAGTGATGTAGTAAGCACCTTTTTTCATCTGATGAACGATGACCGGTGTCAGCGGTACGAGCACATCCGCAAGAATATTGGCTGCTACAATGTCATATTTCTCATATCCGACCTGATCCTGCACTTCTTTGTCATCGATAATATTCCCGATCATCATATCAAATGTTTCGTCTACAATGCCGTTGGCTTCTTTGTTATCCTGCACTGCCGGTACAGCACACGGATCCAGATCAGTTCCGACAACATGACCTGCACCGAGTTTGAGTGCTGTAATTCCTAAGATTCCGCTTCCGGTTCCGACATCAAGAAGTTCGATGCCCGGTTTTACGTATTTCTTTAACTGACGGATCACAAGCTGTGTTGTCTCATGC
>CAKQVC010000347.1 GCA_934277655.1 uncultured Clostridia bacterium | reverse complement strand
CCGCTCGGGGTGACGGCGGAGCTGCGTTTCCGGGATGGAGCAGTAGAGATCACGGCAAAGAAGAGCCGCTGTATGGACCGCAAGATGGAGTATGTATTTAGAGGAAGATCAGATAAATAGAATAGAGAGAAAAGAAAAACTGGCTGTGAGCGGATTCACAGCCAGTTTTTTATGGAATATTTGCATAAGGCTATTCCGAAAGAAACAGCCAATGATCCAGCTTTTTTATCAGATTTCCAAGCGGAGCTTCCACATATTTTTGGAACAGCGTGGATAAAAGAATCAGCAGAATTGTGGAGGTAAGAAAACTTGCCGCAGCTGAAACCATGTATCTGCCGCACGCGTGATACAGCTTTAAGAATAGAAAGCAGGACCATGAAAAAATAACCGGACAGTGGATTAAAAATACGGCATAAGATATTTTTCCGAGAAAACGAAACAATTTGGTGCTAAAAAGGGTGCAAAGCGATTTCAGACAGTAGATACCCCATACGAGAAATAGTGCTCCCACAATGTGAAAAAACTGATAGACTGGTGCGTAGCGCTGATTGACATTGACACCGAGCCACAGGTAAAAGCCCTGTGGATAAGCCTCGGACGGATAGCCGCCCAGATACAGCCCGAGAAGAACAAACAGTACACCAAAATATTTTGTATATTTTGCCGAATCAAAGTAGAAAATGCGGTAAGCGAGTGCAACACCGAGCGTGAATGCCAAATTAAACAGTGCATCGGTATAGAGAAAGAAAGCGGTGAAGCAGATAAAAACAAGGATGGATAGCAGCTTTCTGTTTTTGGTCATAAGTGAAAGCAGATACGCGAGAAAGGAGCCACTGAGAAAAATATTCATCAGCCAGAAAGCAGGAGAATATGTATGATCTCCATTCAGCCAGGTTGCTACAAAAGTTGTATTTAAAAATTGAAGAAAACTGGGCTTGTCTCCATATGCGGAAACGATCCAGGATGAAGTGGAGAGCTTTTGAACTTCAGCAGTTGGAAAAAGTGAAAATTGCATCATGATCCATGCGGCGAAGGAGACAACGGCAAGCGGGAAACAAAGTCTTGGATAACGTTTTAAAACCATAGAGGAGACTTCATTTGTAGTTTTTGCGCGATAAACCTGGTAGCCGAGTACCAGTCCGCTGACCAGGCAAAAAACACTTACCCAGAAATTACCACAGATAATAAAAGACAGCGGGGAATTAGCCCATTTAACATCAAGTCCATAGATCATTCTTGAGGTGTTTGGGTCTCCGTTATAACTGGAAGGAAAAAAGGAAACCAGAAAATGATGGGTAAAAATAAGGATGCATGCGAGGCCACGCAGGCCGTCAATCCAGGTTAGACGTTCGTTTTTCATTTGTAAACTCTTCTTTCTATTTAGTAATAAAGTCTTAGGATTTCACATATAATTGTTTAGAATCCTAATGTTCCCATTATCTAATGCATACATTAGATAATGGGAACATTATACTATGCGCACATCATTTATGCAAGCATTTGTTTTCAGTTATAATCTCTACATAAATTTGGGAGGTGTACACATGGTACGTTTGCGGGTTTTGCATATTTTAGAGGAGCAGCAGCATACGAAATATTGGCTCTATAAGCAGATGGATTTAAGTTATCAGAATTTTAATCGAATGATCATGAATGAAACCAATTCGATTCGTTATGAAAATCTTGACAAACTGTGCGCCATATTAGATTGTTCCGTTGGAGATTTATTTGAGCGGGTAGAGGAGGAGGTGTAAACGATACGTATATAGCAGGCAGAAGGCAATCTTCTGTTTTTTTCTTGCATTGAAAAAAAATCTGTGTTATACTGACTGACGTTGCAAAAAGCCCAAAAACCAAGGTCTTTTCAGGGCGAA
>CAKQVC010000346.1 GCA_934277655.1 uncultured Clostridia bacterium | reverse complement strand
CTTCATCGCAGTGACAAGAACAATAAAAACATTATATCATAAGTTCTTTCCATTCTGTGATTTTTTATCTCAATTTTTCCTTGCAAAATCCATCTGCCCGTATTATACTTAAATTAAACGGGGAGCTTGCAAAGGTGCAGGCTGAGAGTAGGCCGTCAGGTCTTGACCCATAACCTGATTTGGATAATGCCAACGTAGGGATACACAGATGACTGGATGATATAGCTGTACTTCCGACGGGGTGCAGCTTTTTTCATGACTTTCCCGAAATCAGGACACGGTAAACCGGGAGCACCACTCTTTATCGTATAAAAATCATCACTGCGGAAAACATTTGATTTCTCTGTTGTTTTGATCAGCATCCTTTTTCGCGATGCAGGCGCTGTCACTCTGAAAGAAAGGAGGACTCTGCCATGATCAAGATCAACGGGGAATTTTTTGATTACACGCAAATTCCGCTGCAGCAGTTTTTAGAAGAACATGGTTATCAGACCAGCAGGATTGCTGTCGAAAGAAACGAAAAAATCGTACCGAAAAAGACCTACGATACCTGTATCCTGCAGGACGGCGATGTAGTTGAAATCGTCAGCTTTGTCGGTGGCGGCTGATGTTGATGACTGCGGTGCAGTTTTGCTATTTTCTCTGCCTTTATCGAAGTCTGTCTGCCGGGCATCATACACGCAGATATAGTACAAAACGTACTCTTTACCTTTCACATATATCGAAAATAATTACAGAGGTGCAAATACATGAAAAACGATACATTCACGTTGGGAGGCAAAGAATTTTCCTCCCGCTTCATTTTAGGTTCTGGTAAATACTCACTGGAGCTCATCAAAGCAGCTGTTGAAAACGCAGGGGCACAGATCATTACCCTGGCCGTTCGCCGTACCAATACCAAGGATACCGAAAACATTTTAGACTATATTCCGGACAACATTACCCTCCTGCCGAACACATCCGGTGCCCGTGATGCCAAAGAAGCCGTGCGGATTGCCCGCATGTCCAGAGAACTTGGCTGTGGTAACTTCGTCAAAGTAGAAATCATGCAGGACAGCAAATATCTCCTGCCGGAAAACTATGAAACCATCAAAGCAACCCAGATGCTTGCGGATGAAGGTTTTGTCGTACTCCCATATATGTACCCCGATCTGAATGTTGCACGCCAGCTACAGAAGGCAGGTGCCGCAGCTGTCATGCCGCTGGCATCTCCGATCGGTTCCAATAAAGGACTGGCAACCAAGGAATTTATCCAGATCCTGATTGACGAAATCGACCTGCCTATCATTGTCGATGCAGGGATCGGCCGCCCTTCACAGGCCTGCGAAGCCATGGAAATGGGTGCTGCTGCCATTATGTCCAATACAGCCATTGCAACAGCCAGAGATATTCCGGCTATGGCAGGTGCTTTTAAGCAGGCGATTGAAGCCGGCCGTGCCGCTTATCTTTCCGGTCTTGGACGAGTGTTAGAACGCGGTGCATCAGCTTCAGATCCGTTGACCGGATTCTTGCGGGATTAGAGGTGAACACAATGGCAACAAATCAGTTTTTCATCGACTCCACCCGCCTGAGCGAAGCCGCTTTGCAAAAGAAACATCAAATTGAACAAGACCCTTCCTGCCGTACCGATCACATGGCATATATGGAAGGCATGGAGCAGATCCACTCCGATGTAATGGCAAAAGTATTAGAGCAGATGCAACATTATGACTACAATCTTTATACTGCAGAAGATGTTATCCGTGCACTGGAGACAGAGCGTTGCACCATTGAGGACTTCAAAGCACTCCTTTCCCCTGCCGCTGCACCTTTTCTGGAGCAAATGGCTGCCAAAGCCAAAATCGAGACCAGCAAGCATTTCGGCAATACGGTGTATCTC
>CAKQVC010000345.1 GCA_934277655.1 uncultured Clostridia bacterium | reverse complement strand
AATTGATGGGATGTCGTTTGAGGCGGCCAGATACCGCCTGATCGAACTGATCGGCGTGGAAGCAGAGCGGTTTGCTTTCCTTGCAGAAAGTGATCAATTGACGGACAATGATCGCAGCAGGTATCGGGCAATCATAAAGCTGGTCGATGGCAAATATTCCATGGATGAGGATATTCTTATTTCCAGTCTGCAGACAATATCGCAGCTTCTGTATCGGCATTATGGTCAGAAAACCATTGTTTTAATTGATGAGTATGACGTGCCGCTCGATAAGGCATTCCAGCATGGATATTACAGGGAAATGGTGTCGCTGATCCGGGGATTGTTTGGACAGGCACTGAAAACAAATCCTTCTTTACAGTTTGCAGTCCTGACGGGCTGTCTGCGGGTTTCCAAAGAGAGCATCTTTACAGGACTGAACAATTTCAAGGTCTATGCCACCGATGATGTCCGGTATGATGAAGAATTTGGTTTTACGAATGAAGAGGTAGAAAAACTGCTGGGCGATTACGGTATGCAGGAGCATTTCCTGGAAATAAAAGAATGGTACGATGGTTATCGCTTCGGAAATGCAGACATTTACTGCCCATGGGATGTCATCAACTATGTATTTGATCTGACAGGTAATCCGAAAGCGTTGCCAAAGGCTTATTGGATCAACAGTAGTGGAAATGATCTTGTAAAACGGTTTATTGACAAGGCAGACACGACCACCAAAGATGAAATTGAGCAGCTAATAGCGGGAAATGCTGTCGAAAAGAGAATCCGTCTGGATCTGACGTATGATGAAATAGACAACAGTATCGAAAATGTGTGGAGTGTGCTGTTTATGACGGGATATCTTACGCGGACCGGAAATGATCAGAGTGATGTGTATCAGCTGATCATTCCGAATAAAGAAGTGCGGGAAGTCTTTGTACTGCAGATCAAAGACTGGTTTGATCGGATCGTTGCGGACAGCAGAGCTTCTGTGGAAAAGATCAACTACGGATTTCTGGAAGGTAAGACGGAAGATATCCAGCAGGAGCTGACAATGTTCCTTGGAGAAACCATCAGCATTCTTGATACAAAGGCGCGGAACGAAGAAAAGGAAATTTTCTATCACGGAATATTGATCGGCATTCTGAAAAATTATTCCGGATGGGCAGTGAAATCGAACAAAGAATCCGGAGATGGTTTTGCAGATATTCTCCTCAAGCTGAAAAATCCGGATGCCGGAATCATAATCGAACTGAAATATGCCCGTTCCATGAATGAGCTTGATCATGCCTGCGAAAGAGCACTTGAGCAGATCAGGGAACGTCGGTATGATGCAGAACTCCGGGAAGATGGACGGAGCGACATCCTGGCGTATGGAATCGCGTTCTGCAAAAAGCGCTGCAAGGTTGTGGTTGAAAAATTATAAGAAGCTTATAGATACACAGAAAACAGACGGTACACTTGCTGGAACAGACCAGCTTAGGTACCGTCTTTTTTATGTAACAGGAAATTCCGAGGAATTCCCCGTTACATAAAAAGGCACTGACGTGCCAATAATGCGCACTCGCGCGAAGATGTAGACTGTCGCAAGCGACCGCGCGAGGCGCGAGAATGTGCCAAGGCACCTTCTTTTTTATTTACGCGAACAACGAGCCAAAGTCCGTGCTTGCGCGAGATCTTGGCGACTGTCGCGATAACAAGGGGAAACTCGCGAAGTGTGTTTTTGCTTGTCCCCTTTCCTACGTAAGAAGGTGAAATCTATAAAATTTCGCAGCGTACTCAGATCACGTAGTCATCGCCTGGCTGCCCGTTCTGTATGAGGTCGGCGATCGTGATGCCATCCAGATATTCATTGATGACTTTATCAAGTCCCTGCCAGAGCGGGAGTGTCTTGCAGCTTCCCA
>CAKQVC010000344.1 GCA_934277655.1 uncultured Clostridia bacterium | reverse complement strand
CTTTCGTTTTAGCTTTTTTACGTTCTTACTTTTTTGTCAGATTTACCTTATAATCCTACCTGCTTTAGCAGTGCTTTCATCTTCTGTCTGAGCCGAACCCTGTTTTTCTGTTCCTGCTTTGACAGTTTATTCCCCACCCTTGCCCTTCCGTTGTTTTTTTCGTGTCTTAATGGTATAATACAGGGTAAATTGTGCCGAAACTTGTCGGCAGAAAGGGTTTTGAGATTATACTTATGCAAAAACAAACACCAACTTCACAGCATCGTTCCACGCAAAACCGCACTTCGCAGGGAACAAGGTCAGGATCGGTTCGCACCCGCAGCGGCGCCTCGCAAAATCGTTCCTCCCGGGGAACCTCTATAAGATCAGCTTCCCGTAAGCGCACTTCACGCAGCAGGGTAAATTTCATGAAGCATAAATCTGGTCGTAAAACTCCCCCAGTACGCATCGCAATGAAAGTAAAGATACAGATCGCACTTGTCCTTGCGGCAGTCATTCTGATCGTTTCCGGGATCAATCATCTGGTTCACTGGTTCAGCGGGTACGACGGCCTGGGAAAACATGTCTCCCTGCCCGAAAACACCTATGAATCATCTGCCTTTTATTACGATACGGCCGGCAGGCTGCACTATGAAGATGATACCCGTATTTCCCGCACAGTTGTGGACGTTTCTACCTATCAGAAAAATATCGACTGGGCAGCAGTTTCCGATGACGGCATTGAGATGGCTATGATCCGCCTTGGATACCGTGGATATAAAACAGGGGCTCTTTCCCTGGACTCCCACTACGAAAGAAACGTTCAAGAAGCTCGCAGTGCAGGTCTTGATGTGGGCGTATATTTTTTCTCCCAAGCCATTACCGTGGAAGAAGCTGAAGAAGAAGCCCGCTATGTCATGCGCCATGTCCGTGGGAAACGTGTCGACGGCCCGATCGCCTTTGACATGGAGCCGATCAGTGGCGGCGACCGGATTTCTTCGTTGACAGCTGCTCAGAAAACCGAAATTGCTGATGCCTTTTGTCAGCTTTTAGAAAAGAATGGCTACAGCCCGATAATCTATGGCAACCCCGACTGGATGCAGACCCATCTGGATATGACCCTCCTTACCGATTATCCTGTATGGCTGGCTCATTATACATCCCTGACCAACTGGCCTTACGCCTACGACATGTGGCAGTATACCGACAGCGGCAAGGTTTCCGGGATTGGCAGTGGAGTGGATCTGAGCATCCAGATTCGTGAGAAATGATTTTCGCCGATGTTTACGGATAGTCACGGAAATACGCAAGGTTATTCCGAAATTTTCTAAAATTTTATTGAATTTGTGAATTTTTCTATCAAAGTTTTCTTGACCGATGGCTCAAGCTGGAGTATTATTAAGATGATGGGTTTTTTACGCCCTGAAAACTGACCGCCGAAAAGGTTAATCTGAATGCGGAACGGATCCGGCAATGGATATATAAAGGAGAACACAAGATGACAAGAAGAATAGGAACAGTATCACGCGGACTGCGCGGCCCTATTGTAAAAGAAGGAGATGATCTCAGAAAAATCGTCGTTGACACATTCATGGCATGTTTAGACGGCGGAGATTTTGAGATTGGAAACAAAGACGTTCTGGCAATTACCGAATCTATCCTTGCTCGTGCTCAGAAAAACTATGCGACTACCGATCAGCTTGCAACAGATGTACGCAACAAGCTGGGCGGCGAAACTGTCGGCGTTGTTTTCCCGATCCTCAGCAGAAACAGATTCGCAATCTGCCTGCGTGGCATCGCCAAAGGATGTAAAAAGGTTGTGCTGATGCTCAGCTATCCAAGCGATGAAGTCGGTAACCACATTCTTGACCTCGACCTGCTTGACGAAAAAGGAATCGATCCATATAAGGACGTTCTTACGCAGGCGGAGTTCGAAG
>CAKQVC010000343.1 GCA_934277655.1 uncultured Clostridia bacterium | reverse complement strand
GAGTGATGATATAAGCTGAGGTTTACCCCAGGGGATAGGCTTTGGAGAACGGGAAATATACATTTTGGCGAAAGGATACTTTTTCGCAAAAGTTATTTCACGTCATGAGGATGAGAAGATGAGTAATGATTTTGAAAATTCACAGGAATATAGGAAAGCACTTGAGATAGCTAAGAAGCAGCAGGAATTATATAAAAATGTTACGAGAGCAATATCTCCGGAAGCATTAGCAAAATTTCAAGAACTCAGTGATAAACTAAATGAATGGAAGAATTCACTTAACAATATGCCGGGTCTTCTCAAGTTGGCAGAAATGCTCAAAAATTATCAGCAAGAGGTCAGAGAAACTGAAGGTTTAACTGAAGCTGAATTTGAAGAAAAATATAGATCAGAAATTGAGTGGAGTGAAAAGTTTGGAAAAAATGGTTGGGTTATTTCTGAGCATTCAAATCCTGCAGATATTAAGAATTGGGAACAATTATTATGTGAAGGGGAAGCAAAGGTAGCAGAGTTTTTTGACGGAGAAGATATTGTAATTCTTGATGTGATTATAGAGAGGCTACAGGAAAAGTACGTTTCGGACGAGACACAGTTATATTTTAAGAATGGAATGCAGGCTTTTGAAAATGAAGATTATATGACTGCAGCTATGTACTTGCTTGCATTACTTGATAATAGGGTGAATGAATTAGTAGATTTTCCGAACCAACGGATGAGTTACAGAGTTAAATATTCTAATGATGGCTTTGCGAATCAAAAGGCGGAGGATTTTAGACAGCTTACCGAAAAACGAGGATTCATGTCAAAGAAAATATACTTTTTGGAAATGTATCCTTCGTTAATAGCATATTTGAATAGGATATTTATAGATGGCCTATACAAGTTCGAAAATGGCATAGAACCTCCATATTTGAATAGAAATTGGTTAATGCATGGTCGAATGAATAGAAGCATTGAAAGATATGAATGTATACAGATTTTGAATGCGCTAAGTGTTATTGAGTTCATGTTTGGAGATAGGTAAGGAGCATTATGAATAAAAGAGATGACTTTTCGCAAAAAACTATAGATAGATTATGTGAGAGAGTGGGAGGAAAGTGTTCTAATCCAAACTGTAGAAGAGAAACAAAAGGTCCTCACAGCAATCCTCAAAAGCGAGTATCAATCGGTGAGGCTGCACATATAACCGCAGCAGCTGAAGGTGGACCAAGATACAACCCTGACTTAACGCCAGAAGAGAGAAGTAGTATAGAAAATGGAATTTGGTTATGCAAGTCGTGTGCAAGAATGATAGATAGTGATGAAAATCAGTATCCGGCAGAATTGTTATATACATGGAAAAGTATGGCCGAGTATGAACAATTTTGTATTATTAATCAAATGGATAACTGGTTAAAATCAAATGTGGTATTTGAAAGTAGAAAAAACATAGCATGTAGGAAAGCAAAAGAAGCATTAGATAATTTGCACGGTATATTACAGTACGCATACGAATATTGGAAACATAATTTTGAGAATCGACATTATGGTTCATTTTTGGAAAATGAGCTAATGGAACATTGGGTTCTATATGAAGATGATTTAAAAAGAATATATACGTTTCAAGAGAAAAGAGTGCTTTTGAATGAGGTGCTATTGGAGTATTCACTGGATTTAGGACCAGAGATATGTCAAGAAATAAATAATTATTGTAATTATTTGAATTTCTCTTATCAAAGCGATACTTGTGGTCTATATGATAATTACTGGAGATGCTTTTTTGAAATGTTGTCTACTTGTTTTGATATTTTAGTGGCTATCAAGAACAATGTTGATGACATATTATACCGACAATATTCTGTATAACAAGGGGATAAAACAGTTACCCCACTTTGAAAATCTATTGCATACTTTCGCTATGCAGTATAAAATCAAAGTTCAGGGGAATATTGAAACCGT
>CAKQVC010000342.1 GCA_934277655.1 uncultured Clostridia bacterium | reverse complement strand
TACTACATGTATGCTCCGCGCTTCGCATTCAGGTTTCCTAGCGGTGAGCGAAAAATCCTGCGTCTATCATAGACGCTTTCCCTGCGCATTTTGCGGGATAGATTGAAAAGATTTGAATATGCAAAAAGTCTGCATTGCGGTGCAGACTTTTTGCATGTCTCAGGCTAATCAGATATTGCACATTTGCGAATTTCGTTAAAAATGAGCGAAAAACATTTTTAGATTTCGTTAAAAATGAGAGAAAAATATTTGCGGATTTCGTTAAAAACGAGCAAAAAACATTTGCGGATTTCGTAAATTTGGGTATAATATCTTTTAGGAGGAAGTGAATATGGTTTTTAAGCGAAAGATATACAGCAAAATGCTGGAGTGGAAAACTGTTTCGCATGGCGAAAGCGCGCTTATGATAGAAGGCGCGCGCCGTATCGGTAAAAGTACGATTGCCCTTGCGTTTGCGAAGAACGAGTATGAGGATTACATGATTCTTGACTTTGCGCAGGAAAGTCAGGATGTCCGCCGCAACTTTGAAGAGAATATCGGTGAGCTTGATGTGTTTTTCAGGAATCTTTTTTTGCTCAAAGGCAGAGATCTGCCGAAAGGAAAATCCGTAATCATTTTTGATGAAGTGCAGCTGTTTCCGGCTGCGCGGCAGGCAATCAAGTTTTTGGTGCAGGATGGGCGATATGATTATATCGAAACGGGTTCGCTGATCAGTATAAAGAAAAATGTAAGCGATATTTTGATCCCCTCGGAGGAATTCAAAATCAAGATGTTTCCGATGGATTTTGAAGAGTTCCTGTGGGCGAAGAGCGATACCGTTACCGCAGATGCAATTCGCTATGCGTTTGAAAAGAAAAAGCCACTGGGGGATGCTGTGCACCGAAAAATCATGCAGACCTTTCGCACCTATATGGTAGTAGGTGGAATGCCTCAGGCGGTGTCGGCATTCGTCGAGG
Source organism: uncultured Clostridia bacterium (assembly GCA_934277655.1). Classification (GTDB taxonomy): domain Bacteria; phylum Bacillota; class Clostridia; order Peptostreptococcales; family Anaerovoracaceae; genus CAG-238. The sequence continues at coordinate 996 of CAKQVC010000342.1, read as the reverse complement.
GGAGAACCTACCGGGAGATCGATTTCATAAAGAGAAATATTCTTTCCCTTTACGAAGACGACCTTAAGAAACATGATAACGACAGTAACGAGAAAGCATCGATCATTTTCAAAACGATCCCGGAGCAGCTTTCCAATCGGAATTCACATTTTCGTATGGCTGGCGTAGAAAAAAACGCAAGGTATCAAAATTATATCGGGGCGATTGATTTTGTTGCGGAATCCATGATCGCCAATTTGTGTGTCAATACGACGTCGCCGGAAGTTGCGCTTGAACTGCATGCAGACAGACGCAATTTTAAATTATACATGGGCGATACGGGTCTGCTCGTATCCCAGATTATGAAAAACCGTGACGACACGGAGGAAGATTTATATAAATCACTTATTTTTGACAGGCTTGGGATCAATCAGGGCATGATTATGGAAAATCTTGTGGCTCAAATGCTTAGAAGCAGAGGTTACGAATTATATTTCCATGAGTTTGAGATTTCCGGGGGAGAAGGCAGGAAACCAAATAAATATGAGATTGATTTTCTTTTGGTCAGAAATAAAAAGCTGTGCCCGATTGAAGTGAAATCCTCAGGATATAAAAACCATAAGTCCTTTGATATGTTTGCGGGAAAATATCAGACAAAGGTACAGGAAAGGTATATGATCTGCGCAAAAGATTTGTCCGTAGAAGAGAATATGATCCGCATTCCACTGTATATGACGATGTGTCTGTAATGAAAAAGAAGATCTTTGCGGTGAGATCTTTCCGGAAAACAAATCGAGAAATTTCCGACAAATTTCGACAAAGTCACCTCTTTACAATTGTGATGGTTTCGTGTAGAATGGTAACAAGAAACGATGAGGAAAGGAAAATATTCCATGTACGCAAGGCTGTTTGAAAATTACGAAAATGGCATGATTCTTGCGCAAGCAAGCAAGCAAGCAAGCAAGCAAGCAAGCAAGCAGACTTATAAGTTAAGTCTGTCATTTTTGCGTGCAAGCA
>CAKQVC010000341.1 GCA_934277655.1 uncultured Clostridia bacterium | reverse complement strand
ACACATATCGAAAAACGTCTTCCGTCCGCATCAGACGACTTCTCTCATCACATTGGAATAAAACATTTCGATAAATTCTTTCCATTCCATCCAGCAGCTTGAATGCATCTTCACGATTTTTGACTGTTTTTGAGAGCATTTCCTTTAAGTAAAAAAATTTTTCTTTGTCTAAAAGTGCATCAATCAAATCACTCGCCGCCTTCATATCGGCAGTTCCCAAAGTCTCTGCCCTTTCGCCAAGCTGTCGTCTTTTCTGCAGGTTTCCTTTCAAACTATTCTGAGAGTCATTTTCCAAAATCTCTGTGCCATTCAAATGATAAGCAATACACCTGGATCGTATCGTTTCAAGCAAATTATCCTTATTCTCTGAAAGCAGCAAGATCAAAGTTTCTCCTGAGGGTTCTTCTAGTGTTTTCAAGAAACGGTTCTGTGCTCTGGCCGTCATGGTATCAGCATCCGCAACCACTGCCATATTGCGTTTTCCCATCGGTTTTTTATGCAAATTTTCCTGTAGTTTCGTTATCATCTCATCTTTTACTGACGCACCATCAGACTGTACAAAATATAAATCTTCACAGTTATCATGGTCGATTTTCCTGCAGGAAAGGCAGCGATCACACCCGTATCCCGGATCTGTTTCACAGTTGACCGCTTTCAAAAACTCCTTCGCAAAAGACAGTTTATCAACACAATTGTCTGATTCTATAATATAGGCATGTGACACATTGCCGGATGAAATACTCCTGACGATACGCTCTATTAACTTTTTATCTGATTGCCACTCCCGCAAGGACATATTTTCCAGTTCCTTTCCATTCACATTTAGGTCAGTTTCAGCGTATACTTACAAAGCACTACTTTATCCGAGCGTTTTACTGCGAGCATCTGTTTGAAAGTATTTTTTCCAATTTTTCGTAAATATCTACCTTTATTTCATCGATCCCACGGTCTGCATCAATTCCAACAATCCGATCCGGAAAATTTTTCTCCAGTTCTAAATATCCCTTATATACTTCCTGATGGAAAGCCTCCCGCTCTGCTTCTAACCGATCCTGTTGGTCTTCGCTGATTCTGTGCTTTCCTACTGATGGATCTAATTTCAGCAAAATTGTCATATCCGGCATGCACTCTTTTACCGCAAAATGATTAATCGATGCTACTGCTTCTCCCAGCTTGCGCCCGTATCCCTGATATGCAATACTTGAATCTACGAAACGATCACAGATTACAATTTTCCCTTTTTCTAACGCAGGCCTGATAACTTGTGCCACATGCTGCGCACGCGCCGCCGCATATAGCATAGCTTCCGTCATTGGATCCATTTCAGAGCATTTTCGATCGAGTATAATTCCCCTTATTCTCTCTCCGATTGGAGTTCCGCCTGGTTCTCTTGTAAATATAATATCCATATTCTTATCATGGAAGAATTCTTTTATATTCTCAATTTGTGTTGATTTCCCAGACCCATCTGGTCCTTCTATGGATATAAAAATTCCTCGACTCATAACTTACGCAACTCCTCTGTCTTATTCTCGTACCGACACTATATCCGGTATAATTCCGATTCTTTTATTACTACTTTTTACTAAGCTCGTCAACCAGACTCTGCAAGCATAAAAAAGCACCTACTGCAAGAGGAACACATACTAAAAACGCTAAGCATATCTTCGCAAATGTCATAAGCTCCTCCTCTCACATAATCATACATATATAAGTATATCATAAGTTACCCGTTCATTCAATTAAAAAGTATAAAGAAAACTGCCTCGCCTCTGGCTTCCATCCTTTCGGAAAGTACGGAAGTTTGACACCTCCGCCATTCAGGGACGAAGCTACATTACCACACAATTCTTAAAAAAATTGAAAGCCGATCTGCAGCAGACTGCACTCGTACCGGACGGCTGGTACCAAGATTACGCGGCAGTTATTCCTACGAACAGATCTGCCAGACCCTGCGAAGCATGGAGG
>CAKQVC010000340.1 GCA_934277655.1 uncultured Clostridia bacterium | reverse complement strand
GGAAGTAAGACCGGTTGATAATGAGGGTATGCGTGAAGCAATCTTCGAAGTGAATGGAAACCGTCGTATCATCAAGATCAAAGATAAGACTGTAACAACAAATTCTTCGAACTCTGTCCTTTATGCGGATGAAGATAATCCGATGGAAATCGGTGCAAATATCCCGGGTAACATCATCAAGGTGCTTGTAAAAGAAGGAGAAACCGTAGAGGCAAATCAGCCGATTGCTGTTATCGAAGCTATGAAGATGGAAACGAACATTCTGGCTACAGCTGGCGGAGCGGTTGAAAGAATTTATGTTTCAGAAGGACAGCAGGTAAAGGCTGGGGAAATGGTTGCGAAACTGAAATAGCATCCACAAAGTGCTTCCTCGGCGGCTGCGGCGGGGTAAGCTTGCTCGTCTGCTTTGAGCAGAATTACAAACTCGCACCGTAGGTGCTCAAACAGTGCAATTCTGCAGTCAAAGCAGTAATTCGCTTCGCTTGCCGCCGCAACGCCTGCTCGAAACGCACTTGCGTCTGCTATTTCGTTTCGCTGCGGGGAAGTTGACTTGAGTGGCAGTTTCAGCGTTTCCTCGAAACGTTCCGTGCGGTGCTATTACAGTTTCTGTGCGGAGCGAGAAACTTGAATTCGCTTGCCGCCGCAACGCCTGCTCGAAACGCACTTGTGTCTGCTATTTCGTTTCGCTGCGGGAGAGTTGACTTGAGCTGGCAGTTCCGTGTGGCACTGCTGTATGAACTGAAACTTTATTGTTCGGTGTTTTCCGGCTCCTTTATGGGAAATCTCCCAGATGGGGCTGGAAGGCATCGGATGAATAGTATTACGAGTAACGAAAATCGAAAAAAGGGGTCTTGGACGGACTGTTTTTTTCGATTTTTCAGCAGGGAGAGGGATGACTTGAACTGCGGAACCGTAAATATATGACTTAGGAGGATGAACATATATGCTGTACGAAAGTACCAGAGGCAGTAAAAATAAAAAAACAGGAGCACAAGCTGTGATCCAGGGAATTGCGGAGGATAAAGGACTTTATGTGCCTGAGAGCATCCCGGCGCTTCCGTTTGACTTGAAAGAAATGGCAGAAAAAATTGCTGCAGGCAAAGCTGGATATCGTGATGTAGCACACGCAGTTATTGGTGCTTTTTTTGATGACTTTACAGAAGACGAAATGAAAGCATGTATTGAAGGTGCTTACGATAAGAAATTTACGGCAGAGGATATCGTGGATATCAAAACTGCCGGCGGTGCACATTTCCTGGAGCTTTATCATGGTAAGACAGCAGCTTTTAAAGACATGGCACTGTCCATCTTACCATATCTGATGACGACATCTTGTAAGAAAGAAGGCGAAGAAAACAAAATCTGCATTCTGACTGCAACCTCCGGCGATACCGGAAAAGCGGCACTGGAAGGTTTTGCAGGGGTACCGGGAACAGAAATCGTAGTATTCTATCCTTGTGATGGGGTGAGCCAGGTGCAGGAAAGACAGATGATCACGCAGGAAGGGGATAATACCCATGTCTTTGCTATTCGTGGCAACTTTGATGATGCACAGACCGGTGTAAAGAGAATCTTCAGTGATGATGATTTTGCGAAGAAACTGGCAGCAAGAGGAATAAAGCTTTCTTCTGCTAATTCTATCAACATCGGACGTCTGGTGCCGCAGGTAGCATATTATGTATACAGCTATCTGAAATTGGTAGCAGGCGACCAGTTGGAATGCGGCAAACCGATGAACGTGGTCGTTCCGACTGGAAATTTCGGAAATATACTGGCAGCATATTTTGCGAGAGAAATGGGAGTACCGGTAAATAAGTTTATCTGTGCATCCAATGATAATAACGTATTGACGGATTTCATCAGAAAGGGTGCTTATGATATCCGATCTGATGTGAGAAGTTTCTACTGTACCAATTCTCCGTCTATGGATATCCTGATCTCCAGCAATCTTGAAAGACTGCTGTACCTGCTTTCTGAACGTGACGGCAGGCTTGTGGC
>CAKQVC010000339.1 GCA_934277655.1 uncultured Clostridia bacterium | reverse complement strand
CTGTTCTTTGGCAGCTTCTTCTTTCTGAACAGCCAGATTCTCTTTCTTGACTTTCAGCTCCGACTTGATCTGCTCCAGCTCCTTATGCTCTTTCTCTAAGGTATCCAGAACCTCTACATCGTTTTCATAAATCTTATGTACAACTTCAATATTAGATACAAACTCGGATATACTGCTGGATCCCAACAAAATATCAAGAAATCCTACAGACCCGCTTTTATACATGACTTTCAGACGTTCATTCAGATTGTCCTCACGTTCCTGCATTTCCTTTTCTTTTTTCTGTATATCGGCTTCGGTCTGCGTAATTTCAGAGGATGTCTGCTTGATTTGTGCGTTGATGCCGTCAACTTTTACCTGCATGGCCTTAATGTCCTTTTCGGCCTGTGCCATCTGATTGCTGACATCTTCTTTCTGCTCTTTCACATCTTTCAAGTCTTTCTTGACCTCGCTTCTTGTCTGCCCTGCATAGGCATAAGCCGCAGTGCCGAAAGCCAGCGTAAAAGCAAGGATCAGTGCTGTGAACTTTCTTAACTTACCGTTTTTTCTCATTTTTCTGTCCTTTTCATCATCTGCTTTAGCTTTTATATCTCATAATTTCTTCTACGTATCCAGGAACCTTCTCATGGAAATGATGCTTCCCCAAGCTCCGATGCTTGCACCAAGTGCCAGGAAAATAATGATCAGATTCTTCGTCATATATTCAACTGAGATCAACGGGCTGGAAACAATCGCAATGATCTGCGTTCCCAGTGCTCCGATAAGCTTCGAATAAATCAGTGCTGTAAGCCCTGTAGCACAGAGTGCCGCCAGAACTCCAATGATAATACCTTCTGCAAGGAACGGTCCTCGTATAAACCAGTTGGTCGCTCCGACATATTTCATAATGCGGATTTCCCTGGCTCTCGCAAATACCGTCAGCTTAACAGTGTTAGAAACGACCACGACCGATACAATTACCAAAAATCCCATGATAACCAGTGCACCGATCTGCAGAAAATCCGTGATTTTCGTAAGTTTATCAACAGTTTCCTGGTAATACTGAACATCATCGATTCCGTCCAGAGCCCCGGCGAACCTTGCCACATCTCCGGCATTATCCAGTGAATCTACCGTGATCAGGATGGATGCCGGAAGCGGGTTTTTGCCGAGGGAATCAAGCAGATAGCCACTTTCTCCCCATCTTTCTTTTAAAATTTCCAGTGCCTCTTTTTTCGTCCGGTACTCGACCTTCGTCACACCATTCTGCTCGTCGATCTGTGCCATCAGTTCCTCTGCCTGTGCTTTGGTCGTATCATCTAAAAGATATACTTCAATCTGGTCATAGTCCTGCTTTACGACCTCTGTGAATAAATTCACGTTCACAGTCAGGACAAAGAACAGCCCCAGTATCAGGAGCATTGCCAGAATTGCAAAAATAGAAGCAAGACTCATTCCGCGATTTCTGAAGATCTGGACGAATCCCTGCTTGATATTATAAAATAAACTACTCAATGCTGTCGGCCTCCCTGTATCCGTATTGACCTTCTTCGTCTCTTACGATCCGGCCTTTCTCAATAGCAATGACACGCCTCTGCATCTTATCTACAATATCCTTGGCGTGTGTGACCATTACGATCGTTGTTCCTCTGAGATTGATCTGATCCAGAAGATCCATGATCTCCCATGCGGTATCCGGATCCAGATTTCCTGTCGGTTCATCTGCGATCAAAACCGTCGGATTATTTACAATAGCTCTGGCAATCGCAACTCGCTGCTGCTCTCCGGCACTGAGCTCATCCGGATATTTATGTGCCTTGTCACTGATACCGACCAGACTGAGAATCTGTGGCACCTGCTTGCGGATCTGCCGCGGTGTCTTATGCAGAACCTCCATTGCGAATGCTACGTTTTCGAATACGGTCTTCTTCGGCAGCAGCCGGAAGTCCTGAAAAACAGTTCCTACCTTACGGCGGAACTTAGGTATTTCTCTGTTTGAAAGTTTGTTTACTTCGTAATCTCCAACTTTGATCGTTCCCTCATCGG
>CAKQVC010000338.1 GCA_934277655.1 uncultured Clostridia bacterium | reverse complement strand
CACTCAGGGAACGTGCTGCTGTGATAGGAAAAACGGATTCAGCTGTTTTGATCACAGGAGAAACGGGAACCGGAAAAGAAGTTTTGGCTAACATGATCCACAAGTGCAGCAATCGGGCAGATAAGCCATTTATTTGTGTAAATTGTGGTGCATTGAACGAAAATCTCATCGAAAGTGAACTGTTCGGTAGTGAGAAGGGAGCGTACACGGGAGCAGACCGACAGAGGAGAGGACGATTTGAAATTGCTAACGGAGGAACGATCTTCTTTGATGAAATTGGTGAACTGAGCATGAATATGCAGACCAGGCTGCTGCGAGTGCTACAGGAAAAATCGTTTGAACGTGTAGGCGGATATGAAACGTTAAAGAGTGACTTTCGGTTGATCACGGCAACAAACCGTGACCTGAAAAGAGAAGTTGATGAGGGTAATTTCCGCTCAGATCTGTATTATCGGCTTAACATCATTCCAATGGAAATTCCACCTCTGCGGCAGCGAAAAGAGGATATACCGGAACTGGTGCAGTGCTTCTTACACAGTTATGCCAAGGAATTGAACAAGCCGGATATTGCCATTGATGAGCAGACGCTCCATTTGCTTTTAAGATACGACTGGCCCGGAAATGTAAGAGAACTCCGTAATATTGTAGAACGGATGGCAGTACTGTCTTGTGACGGAGTATTGGATCCGGAGGTCCTGCCTGAAGAAATACGGAACGCAGAAGGGAATGGCGAAGTTTCTGTCGATGCTTTGAGAGTAAAGACGAAGGCCTTTGAAAAAGAATATATTCTCAAGGTCATTCAAAAATATCAGGGGAATGTTGCTAAAGCAGCAGAGGAAATGCAGATTGCCAAGAAAAATTTATATAAGAAACTGAATGAATATGATATTAAATACGGAAAAGATAACATTTGACCACATTATTGGTAATTGCCCTATCCTTGAGGAACAAAAGGAACTTGCAAAAAAAGCAGCGAAAGTGGATATTCCGGTAATGATAACAGGTGAAACAGGAACGGGAAAAGAATTATTTGCAAAGGCAATCCATCAGGCAAGTAAACGAAGTAGTGCACTTTATCTTGCAGAAAACTGTGGAGCTGTACCGCAGAATCTTATGGAAAGTGTTTTTTTCGGAACAGAAAAAGGAGCTTTTACACAGGCAGTTTCACAGGAAGGCTTATTTGAGCTGGCAAATGGTGGAACGTTACTATTAGATGAGCTAAACTCCATGCCAATTACTCTTCAGTCAAAATTATTGCGGGTACTTCAAGAAAAAAATATTCGAAGAATAGGTGGATTGAAAAGCATCCCAATTGATGTTCGAGTTATTACAGCACTTAATGAAGAACCAGAGGTTCTGATGCAAGAGGGAAGACTCCGTCCAGATTTATTTTATCGACTGAATGTGATAAGAATCCGTGTGCCGGCATTAAGAGAGCATAAAGAAGATATTCCTCTGTATCTTGATTACTTTCTTGAAAAAGCAAATAAAAAGTACGGAAAGAACATTTGTGGGTTTGATAAGAAAACAGTAAAATGGTTGATGGCAAAGGATTTCCCTGGAAATGTTCGACAATTGGAAAATCTTGTTGAAAGTGCGGTTGCACTCAGTGGGCGTAGGAATGTTTTAACATCAGCCGACTTTTATTAGGCAGGACAAAATTATTTTCAGAAAACCACTCGAAAAAAGTCGAAAAATGTGGTACAATATTTATAACGAACGTCTGGAAAGTAGAAATACAGTAGCACAGCAGTTGTGTTTTTACAGTATTCGGACTATATGATGACAGGAAATTTGGTGTGCAGTTCGTGAGAAAGGGAAGTACGACCTATAGAAGCGGGTGCACATTTTTCTTTGAAGGCAGACTGAGAAGCTGCAGCTTGCAAGTAGCAGAAAGGAAGTAGAGCAATGTACAAAGAATCAGACATCGTTGTATACGGAACAGAGGGCGTTTGCAGAATCCAGGGAACTACCGAAAAGAAGTTTGATGGCAAGACCATCCAATACTACATTTTAACACCTATCGATAAGGAGACAGAGACTGTTTATGTC
>CAKQVC010000337.1 GCA_934277655.1 uncultured Clostridia bacterium | reverse complement strand
TTGAACGCTGGAAAAATGTATTTGATATACAAGATGCCCAGGTTTATTTACGAACCTTTTCTGCTGTTGAGAACATTATAGATTTGTTTACTGAAAGATATACCAAATCCGAAGTGACAGGGCAGGAGTATGATACATCCGTTAAGGATAAGGCGGAGCCTATTAGCAACAGCAATATTGCTTAAAATACAAACGATAATATTGTCCCGGTCTTCTCCCACAGTGCTATACCTAAACAACAATAAAAGGAAAGAGGTTATCACCTATGCCCAGAACAAAAGGCAGCAAGAATAAGCCCAAAACTGTGACTGCTGATTTTGCAACGCAGATTGCAGAAAAGCAGTCTGCAAGAGAAGCACTCTCTGCCGAAATCGCATCCATCACTGCGAATATCGATGCACTGAAAGCTGACCTGAAAACCAAGAAAGCAGAGCTGAAATCCATCGACAAGGAAATTGTCAAACTGGAAGCGAAGAAGGCAAAGGCAGATGCTAAGGCTGCTGAACAAGCAAAAAAAGCAGAAGCGGAATCCGTTCTGAAAAAGCTGCTTGCCGAAGGCATGAGTGCAGATGAAATCCTCGCAAAACTGAAATAACACGAAAAACCCGTGATGGACAGGCATAACGCGCCGTTCATTACGGGTTTTAGGATTATAAGAACATAAGTTCATCCGACGGCCACATCAAACTGAAAATGTGCCGGAAGGTTGAACTGCTTGATAAACGCATCCTCTGTCCGGTCTTCCCGTATCCTTTATACGCCATCATCATTTGCCCGCACATCTCTTCTACATCTGCAAGAAATAGGTTCGCTGCAGGCTACACACTCACATACTTCGATACGAACAGACCTTGTGTACTTTTTGTGCTTTGTGGTCTTATCTGGAAAAGGCAGTCTGAAATACGAAGGTGTGGATTATGAACTGGAAGCAGGCGACTGTGTGTTCATCGACTGCCGGAAAGCGTACAGCCATAGCACCGGATACAGTAGTGATGGCCACACCTCTGTGGATAATCACACTGCTCCTGTGGAAAATAAAAACGTCAACCTCTGGTCGCTTCAATGGTGTCACTTCTATGCACCATCCCTTCCGGCTGTATATGAAAAGTATAAAGAGCGAGGCGGCCGACCTGTGTTTCATCCAGATGATCTAACACCCTTTAGATTACTACTGACGGACCTTTATAACTTAGCTTCCTCATCCGATTACATACGAGATATGCGGATCAATGAGAAGCTGGGAACTTTGCTCACCTTACTGATGGAGCAGTCTTGGCATCCAGAGAGTGTGACGGTATCATGGAAGAAGATGGAACGGATTGAGATAAAAACTATCTGGATGAGCATTACAATATTGTAGGCAAAATTGTTGGTTTGCTTAAATATAGAAAGGAAAAATGACTACATCCCAGAAATAAAGCTCTGCCGAGTATACGAGAGTGTTGCAAGGATAAAGGAGTATGTGCTATAATAATGTCACCAAGTGGTGGAGAGATACCAGTTGGCAATCGTGTAGATGTTGAATGTAATAAGTACATACGAGAAACGCGCAAAAGTTCGGAAAATGACGGAGATACGACGATCATTGTGGTAAGGCAAAGGTCTGCAAAACCTTCATTCACCAGTTCAAATCTGGTCGTCACCTCCATAAGACTGTGATGAAAAAGTTGTCACAGTCTTTTTTCTTTGTTGTAGCGTCGAAAATCGGCAATTTCGCCAACCAATTTTTGGACACGGTTTTACAGTGTTGTCCAACCATTTTAGTGCGGTTTTCCCAACTTGATGCCCACTTTTCCTGCCGCTTTCCGGAATTTGGCAGGGGAGGGGGCAATTTTTTTGAGAAAAAACAGAATAAATCCTGCTGTTTTCAGAATGTTTTCAATTTCCCCGCAGCCAATTTCCTGAACTGCACCCCATTTGTTAGACAGTATGATATACTATCTAACAGATGGGGTGATTTATTATGCCAAGAGGAAAACCAAACAAACGATATACGCCGGAGTTCAAGAAAATGGTTGTAGAAACCATGAAAAAAGAACATCTGAGTATCTATG
>CAKQVC010000336.1 GCA_934277655.1 uncultured Clostridia bacterium | reverse complement strand
CATCTGGGCGGTAATTCTCACAGCACTCCTGATATGTGGATGCTTATGGTGCTTGTTCTGGACCGGCATCTGGTAGTTGCCGGTGTTTTCTGTACAATCTGCCTGATTATCCAACTGTTGACAAATAATATCAATCCTACAGGATGTGTTCTGATGATAACCGGGATACTGGGGCTTAGTGTTTCGGGTTCAGGGTTGAATGTTTCAAGGCTCTGGAGCTTTGGGGAATCTCGGCAAACCTGGGATGGGAAACCAGAGGGACGGATGTAAAAGCAGCACAGACAATAGCAGGTATTTCAGAAGGTGAATATACCAGGGTATGTCAGATTTTAGAAAAGACGATTTATGGTGGTACTCTGCCGGAGCAATATGAGACGAGAACCCTCCTTGCATTTCTCCATAAGATTGCAATGCCGAAACGGCAGTATGGGATCAAGCAGTACCTGAAGCTGCGTTATCTGGCATGAATATTCTGACAGAAACTTGAAATGATGCAGGAAAAGAGATATAATATCTATGTGCAGATAAGACCATCTGCACAAGAAAGCTGAGGAATACGAAGTGGGATTTAAAGTCAAACTGACGAAAGAAGAAGCAGAAGAAAAATTCAGGCAGTACGAAGAATTGTTTTCGATTGTTCGCACGCTGGATGAAATCACAATGGATGACATTAGGGCAGGAAATCCGCCGGGTGGCTCAAACAATCCATGCCCGTGTTTCGACTTTTGGAATAAGAGGGAGCACTGCGAAAACTGTGCGGCTTTGAGAGCTTATGAAGAAAAAGGCCAGGCAACGAAGATTGAGTTTCAAGATGGGGAGGCATATTATGTCATTGCCCAGTACGTGGAAATTGATGGAAAATGTACGATCCTTGAATGTCTGTCCAAGATGGAAAACGATGCACTGGTTGATGAAAACGGCAGAGAAAAACTGCTTAACTCGCTGTTTCACTTCGAAAATATCCTTTATACGGACGCTCTGACAGGAGTCTTTAACCGGCGATACTACGAAGATAAAGTGAAGACTTTACAGGGAGTTACTTATGGTGTTGCAGTCATGGATATAGATGATTTCAAGCTGTATAACGATCAGTTTGGACATAATGTAGGTGATCTGGTGCTGCGGACAGTTGCAAAAAAGATAAAAAACTGTCTCGGAAAATCTGATCGTCTGATCCGTTTCGGTGGAGATGAGTTTCTTCTCCTCACTGACAATGCGAAGCCGGATACGCTAGCAGTAACGATGCAGACAATTCAGGAAAATCTGAATGAAATAGAAATTCCGAATTATCCGAAACTAAAGATTTCCGTAAGCATCGGAGGTGTGACCAGCCGTGAAGAAGAAACCATTGAAAGTGCGGTAGAACGTGCAGACAAACTGATGTATTATGCGAAAAACACCAAGAACAGCATCATAACCGAGGACTCACTTTCTTTTGACGAAAAAGGTTTTCCGGCAGTGTCTTATCACGACGTTACCAGAAATAAGGTGCTGGTTGTGGACGATTCAGAAATGAACCGAATGATTCTTTCAGAAATGCTGCAGGATGATTTTGAGATCTTGGAAGCAACCGATGGGAAAGAAGCTATGGGAATCCTGAAAGAGTATGGAACAGGAATATCGCTGGTTCTTTTGGATATCGAGATGCCGGTCATGGACGGTTTCCAGGTTCTTACGGAGATGACAGAGAATCATTGGATCGAGGACATTCCAGTCATCATGATCTCTGCAGATGCGACAGATAGCCACATCAGCAGGGCATATGCGATGGGAGCATCAGATTATATTGTGCGTCCATTCGATTCTAAAGTCGTATCCAGACGTGTTATGACCACGATCAAGTCCTATTCGAAGCAGCGGCGGCTGATGTCAATCGTAACCGAACAGATACATAAAAAAGAAAGAGATCAGCGGATGATGGCGGTTATCCTCAGCCATATTGTCGAATTCCATAACGGCGAAAGTCGGCTACATACGTTGCACATCAACGTGCTGACGGAAATGATCCTGAAGAAACTGATTTCCAAGACGGATCAATATGACCTGACTTTAGAAG
>CAKQVC010000335.1 GCA_934277655.1 uncultured Clostridia bacterium | reverse complement strand
CACAATGCGAGATTCCTGTAGGGTTTCTCTTGCTTCTAACAGCATAATGAGGTGAACATCATTTTAACCTGTACTAAATCTTGACAAACGAACCAAATGCCTACCCCGTTGCGAATGCAGAATTTACTGCACTCACAACGGGGTATTTTTTATTTGCATTCTGAAAAAGTACGTGCAATTCATAACGACATAACAAATTGTTTACAAAAAGATCATAATTTTTTCATGAATTTGGAACGCAAAAGGAACGTTTGTGGTGCGATTTGGAAACAGCAATTGAGTATAATTAACATCAACAAGCAGCCGCAAACTGCTTGGAAATTTTATTTTGGAGGTATTTAATTATGTACTTTGACGCTATCGCAAAACTTGTTTCGGAACGCACTGGTTGTGATGTTTCTTCTATAAAACCGGAAAGCAAGCTTTCTGAACTTGGCATTGATTCTCTTGATACTGTAGAACTTCTTATGAGCCTTGAGGAAGAAATCGGTATTGAAATCGAATTAGATCAGAACGTGGAAACCATTGATGACCTGGATAAGTTCATCCAGAGTAAGCAAGGGTAATGCTTATGATCAAGTCGGCAATTTGCGAAATGCTGGGTATCGAGTATCCAGTATTTCAGGGTGGTATGGCTTGGATTGCAGATGGCAAATTGGCAGCTGCCGTATCCAATGGCGGTGGTCTTGGTATTATTGCAGCAGGAAATGCTTCAGGTAATTATGTCAGACAGCAGATTCAAATTGCCAAGAGCATCACCAGTAAACCTGTTGGTGTAAATATTATGCTTCTGAGTCCGTTTGTGGACGAGGTTGCAAAGGTTGTTATAGAGGAAAAGGTTGATGTTGTAACCACAGGTGCGGGCAATCCATCTATATATATCAAAGACTGGCTTGACGCGGGGATTAAGGTAATCCCTGTTGTTGCCTCGGTTGCGATGTCTAAGCTGATGACTCGCCTCGGTGCTTCTGCTTTGATTGCAGAGGGGGGAGAAAGCGGTGGTCATGTAGGTGAACTTACCACAATGGTGCTGATTCCACAAATTTGTGACGCAACGACTCTGCCAGTTATCGCTGCTGGTGGTATTGCAGACGGCAGAGGTGTTGCCGCAGCGTTTATGCTTGGTGCCTGTGGTGTACAAATGGGGACCCGTTTCCTCAGTGCCAATGAATGCAGCATTCACCCCACATATAAAGAAAAGATATTAAAAGCTAAGGATCTTTGTACAATGGTAACAGGCAAACGTTTGGGTCACCCGGTCCGCAGTCTCCGTACACAGTTTGCAAGAGATTATTCCAAAGCAGAATACGGGGGAGCATCAGACGAAGAGCTGGAAGCATTAGCAACTGGAGCATTAAGACTTGCAGTACAAGATGGGGACACCGAAAAGGGATGTTTTCTTTCAGGCCAGATTGCCTCTATGGTTAAGAAAGAGCAGCCTGCATCAGAAATTGTAAAGGAAGTTATGGAGGAAACTGAAGCTATCCTCCTGAGGGCATCACAATGGGTAAAATAGCATTTGTCTTTTCAGGTCAGGGAGACCAATTTCCCGGCATGGGAAAAGATCTATATGAAAAATATGCGATTGCAAAAAGGATTTATGATTTATGTGATGAAATCCGTCCCGGCACGTCTTCTCAGTGCTTTTATGGCACAGAAGACGAACTGAAAGATACCCGGAATACACAGCCTTGCCTTTTTGCAATGGAACTGGCGGCAGCAAACATTCTAATTGAAAAGGGGATTGTTCCAGATGTAGTTGCAGGATTCTCTCTCGGTGAAGTTGTAGCAGCAACAGTCAGCGGAATATTTGACAATAAAACAGGGTTTCGACTTGTCTGCAAACGTGGAGAACTGATGCAACGCGAGGCAGAAAAATTTGATACATCTATGGCGGCTGTTGTAAAACTGACACCCCAGCAGGTAAAAGAGGTATGCAGTAAATATTCTGATATTTATCCTGTAAACTTTAACTGTCCTGGACAGATTACCGTATCAGGTCTTTCCTCGCAGATGTTTGATTTCGTTGCCGATGTAAAGGCAGCAGGAGGCAGAGC
>CAKQVC010000334.1 GCA_934277655.1 uncultured Clostridia bacterium | reverse complement strand
ATAGGCTTTCCCTGAGAATGATGAAGAATTGCAAGAAAAACGAGCTTGCAAATGGAAAAAGGAAAGTTTTTTGCAGGTTTTAAGCGGTTATCAAACATTTACTAAACAAGTTCTCAAATGATTATCGGACTGTTATGGAGCTGCTTTTAAGCTGTCTGTTCAGCGCAGTGCATCTTTCATGGAATGGACATAGTCTGCAATGTGTGAAGGTGCCTGGCGTCCATACTGCTCCAGAATTTTAATGATCGCAGAGCCGACGATGGTGCCGTCCGAAAGGTCGGCCATTTTTTTTGCCTGTTCCGGTGTGGAAATACCAAATCCGATGGCACAAGGGATATCTGTATTTTGACGCACGGTTTCCACGATGGAAGCAAGGTCGGTTTTGATTTCGCTTCTTGTTCCGGTAACACCCAGGGAAGAAACAAGGTAGATAAAGCCTTCTGCTTCCTTTGCGATCATGGCAATACGATTTTCGGAAGTTGGTGCGATCAGAGAGATTAAAGCAACATCATATTTTGTGCAGAGAGGCTGGAATTCCTCTTTTTCTTCATAAGGAAGATCCGGGAGAATCAGGCCGTCAATGCCGATTTTGCTGCAGGTAGAAATAAAATCTTCCGCACCATAGGAAAACACCACGTTTGCATAGGTCATAAAAACCATGGGTATTTTTACATCTTGCCGGAGTTCCTGAACCAGTCCAAATATTTTGTCGGTGGTTGTACCGCCGTTTAAGGCTCTCAGGTTAGCACCCTGGATGACAGAACCTTCTGCTGTAGGATCGGAGAAAGGAATTCCCAGTTCGATCAGGTCGGCACCTGCTTCTGCAGCAGCGCGGACCGCAGCAGCTGTTGTTTCAAGATCTGGATCACCGCAAGTGATAAAGGCGATGAATGCTTTGCCGTGATCAAAAGCTTTTTTTATATTATTCATGAATATCCTCCCCTCTGTAGCGGGCAATCGCAGCACAATCTTTGTCGCCTCTGCCGGAAATAGTAATGATAATGATCTGGTCTTTGGACATGGATGGGGCGATTTTCTGAGCATAAGCCACTGCATGTGCAGATTCGATGGCTGGAATGATACCCTCTGTTCTTGACAGGTATTCGAAGGCATTGACCGCTTCATCATCAGTAACCGGAACATATTCAGCCCGGCCGATATCATGAAGATATGCGTGCTCCGGACCGACACCCGGATAGTCCAGCCCTGCTGAAATTGAGTAGACCGGGGCAATCTGACCGTATTTATCCTGACAGAAGTAAGACTTCATACCATGGAAAATACCCAGGTGGCCGGTGTTGATCGTTGCAGCTGTTTCGAAAGTGTCAATGCCGCGTCCTGCCGCTTCACATCCGATCAGGCGGACGTTTTCATCATCGATGAAATGATAGAAGCTGCCGATCGCATTGGAACCACCACCGACACAGGCGATGACGGCATCGGGGAGTTTTCCCTCTTTTTCAAGAATCTGTGCTCTTGCTTCCTTTGAAATCACGGCCTGAAAATCTCGTACGATAGTAGGGAACGGATGCGGACCCATGACTGAGCCGAGGCAGTAGTGGGTATCGCTGATTCGGGATGTCCATTCACGCATGGTTTCGGAAACCGCATCTTTTAGAGTCGCAGTGCCGGAGGTTACAGGAACAACATCTGCACCGAGCAGCTTCATGCGGTATACGTTCAGAGCCTGACGTTCTGTATCTTCTTTTCCCATGAATACGACGCATTCCATTCCCATGAGAGCCGCTGCTGTAGCAGTCGCCACTCCGTGCTGTCCGGCACCAGTTTCAGCGATCAGACGTGTCTTACCCATTTTTTTTGCGAGGAGAGCCTGCCCTAAAACATTATTGATCTTATGTGCACCGGTATGATTCAGGTCTTCCCGTTTTAAATAGATTTTCGCACCGCCCAGGTCCCGGGTCATCTTTTCAGCATAGTACAGACGGGACGGACGACCTGCATATTCATTAAACAGTTGCGTCAATTCTGCATTGAATTGTGGATCCTTTTTATAATAATTATATGCTTCTTCTAGTTCAATGACTGCATTCATCAGGGTTTCCGGGATGTATTGGCC
>CAKQVC010000333.1 GCA_934277655.1 uncultured Clostridia bacterium | reverse complement strand
CGTTGGTAAAGCTTTAGGTCTGGACGAAGTACACGCAGAGCTTCTTCCTGAAAACAAGGTAGAAGAAGTTGAAAAATTGATCGCAGCGAAATCTGAAAAAGGAAAACTCCTCTTTGTCGGTGATGGTATCAACGATGCACCGGTACTGGCAAGAGCAGATGTCGGAATCGCGATGGGAGGCTTAGGATCTGATGCGGCGATTGAAGCAGCAGATGTTGTCATTATGACAGATGAACCATCCAAGATGCTTGACCTGATGGATATTGCAAAGAAGACTCTTTCTATTGCGAAACAAAATGTAGTCTTTGCACTGACCGTAAAACTTCTGGTACTTGTGCTTTGTGCAGTCGGTATTGTGAACATGTGGGCGGCTGTTTTCGCAGATGTCGGCGTATCCGTTATCGCAATCCTCAATGCAATGAGAGCTTTAAAAGTAGCAGATAAGTAATGAAAAAACTAGATCTTGTACTGAGCAAAAATCAGATATAACAAGATATAACTGGATATGACTTAAAATCACCTTGATAAATATAGTTTTGCCCCCCTTGCAAAAGCAGAGTTGATATGGTACACTAAATATGGTAATCGCATATGTGTTTATGTTCTTTCGTAATACCATAGCTGTATCGAACCTCAATCGATGGTAGGCTTGTGTATTTGACGAAAGCTAAGATGGAAGACAGGTGTAAATCCTGCACGGTCCCGCCACTGTAAGAGGGGAGCACATGTTCCAAAGACCCACTGAGATGAGCTGTGAAGGCAGCCGTAATGTCTTGGGAAGGGGGAACTTGTGTGATGAGCCTCAAGTCAGGAGACATGCATAAACAACAGGAAACTGCCGCGTCGGATGAGCGCAGCGCAGAAGAAAATCAATTGTGGTAGAAACGGACTGCAGTTAAGTTATAGTGCTTGGCTGCAGTTTTTTTATTGTTTCAATCAATTGTGCGGCAGTCTTCTCAAGGGTCAACAATAAAGATTTCTATTGTCGAAACAAGGCAAAGTGCAGAACGAAAAGGAAACTATGTCCAAAGCTTCCTGAAAATCTGCTTTGTAATAAAATCTAGGAGGAGACAAAGTGAAAAAACAAAAATGGAAGTCGAAGTCATTTGCACTTCTGCTGGCAATCATGATGGTATTTACCATGATGCCGCAGATGGCTTTTGCAGATGTACAGACAGCAATACCGCAGGAGATCGGAAACGTCGGCAGTGAGGGGAGAATCATCATCTCGAATGCTGCGGATTTAGCCGCATTGGGAGGACAGGAAATCGACGGTACCGTTGAACTTGCCGCAGATATTGATATGAGCGGTAAGGCAATGGAGCCGATCAAAAGTTTGAACGGCATGTTTGAAGGAAATGGGTATACCATTTCAGGTTTGACGTTGAGCGGAGAGGCAACATCAACTGGTTGGGATGCACCAAATGTTGGACTGGGTCTGCTCGCACAGCTTAATGGCACCGTACAAAATTTGAAGCTGGAGAATGTCCAGATTACGTCAAACTCAAAGAGCAAAATTTATGCGGGTGCCATTGTGGGTATGATAACTGATGCAAGTGCAGATATCAGAAATTGTGCAGCGACAGGAAGCATTACGTTGCCGGATGCATCAACGACAGATGGTGCAGGCGGTATTGTCGGCGGCGTCTTGCTGAGCGGAAGCTTAGAGATGAATGGTGTATATAGCAAAGTCAATATTACAAACGGAAAATACACCGGAGGCTTAATTGGTATTGCGCAGAATGCACAGCATGTCACGATTCAGAATTGCGCGGTAGCGGGGGATCTCAAGGTAAACACGGGCGGAGGCATTATCGGTTGGCTGACCAGTGTGCCTACAACTGCAGAACGAGTATACTTTGGTGGGACGATCACGGGCAACACAAGATACGGATTCGCATATAATAAATATTATAATTCAACATTGACAGTAACTTCTGTCTACTATGACAGCACCAAAAATAAAGGCTCGTATTCATGGGATTCCTTCGATGCAGTCGCATCAAAAAATGGACTGTCAGGCCTCATCGAAGGAAAGTCAACCTCTGACCTAAAAGCACTGCAGCCTGATGGGTTCACAA
>CAKQVC010000332.1 GCA_934277655.1 uncultured Clostridia bacterium | reverse complement strand
CTCCGGTAAAGACAATACGGCAGCCGGAGGGGGCAGCTCTGGGGGAACAAGTGCACCAGTGCTCCAGT
Organism: uncultured Clostridia bacterium; assembly: GCA_934277655.1. GTDB lineage: Bacteria > Bacillota > Clostridia > Peptostreptococcales > Anaerovoracaceae > CAG-238. The sequence goes on along the minus strand of CAKQVC010000332.1, from coordinate 2,033 downwards.
TCTATAAAGGAAACGATGAATGGAATCAAAAATTCCAGGCAGAGAATCTTTTTCCGGGAGATCATGTGAAGAAGTATTATTGCATCGAGATATACCATGAGAGACCGACAACGGTGTATTTCAAGGCAAAGATTACCAGTGATAAAGCAGAGAAGTATCTGGCAATGAATCCGCTGCAGGACAATTTGAAACTGAAAGTAACCAGGATCAGCGAAATCCCGGAAAGCAGCAACCAGACAAAAGAAGTGCTTTGTGATGCAGTGTTCAGCAAGGTGGACAATCAGGAATATGCGACGACTTTCCAGGTTGCAGCAAACAGTCCGACGATTGCTTACTACTGCATTGAAGCTTATCTGGATACATCGGCAGGAAACGACTGCATGAGCAAGACTTTGACAGCAGATTTTCAGTGGTATGTTAAGGATGGAGGAAGCTCCGGCGGTAACTCCGGAACGGTAGATCCAAGCAAACCAGATCAGCCTGACACCCCGGATACACCGGACGATCCAGACAACCCAGATAAGCCGGATAAACCGGACAAACCAACGAAACCGTCCGATGATAATAAACCGAACAAGCCGTCCGGCGATAATACCAATCATACAAATGGAGATAACGCAGGAGACGATGTCAATGGCACCAGCAGCCTGATCCGGCCGCCGAAGACCGGCGATGCACTGGATTTGACGCTGTGGGCGGCGGTTGGAGGATCTGCGCTTGCGTTGCTCATCTTAATAGCAAAAAGGCGGAAGGAGGATAAGGCAGAACATGGAAGCAACAGTTAAAAGCGACATTACCGCAAGGAAACTCAGACGTAATATCTTCACGATCGTTTTGCTTGCCATATGCCTTGCCATTACAACCTTTGCGCTGATCTACTCCATGATTTCGGTGGATGATAACTTGTTTAACACCGGTAAAGTTGAAATTGACCTGAACGGGCAGAAGCAGATCATTGATCAAGGACTGTTCGAGCCGGGAATGACCGTTTACAAGACCTTCTATATTAAGAATAACAGCACCGATAAAGGCGGCGTCTACTATAAATTGTATTTCGACTTTGATCCGGAAAAGACCGGAACAAGCGGAGGCGGCCAGCTTGCGGACAAGATGGATGTGACGGTGGAAGCTGTGACAAACGGAAAAGTGCCGATAGAAACCCAGCCGGGATATGAGGGTGTTATTAACACGACAACCGATAAAAACGGCGAGAACATCGAATATCAGAAAATCTACGAAGGCAAAGCATCGCAGCTGACAGTGAAGAACCTTGATGCAGCGAAAAAGCAAGACGGCAGCCCGGATGTTTTGGCGATGGGCGAAACCAGATGGTTCAGGATCGGATTCCATTTTTCAGAGGATGCAGGCAATACAGCGCAGAAGCAGGTTATGATCTTTAATCTGGCAGCAAGCGCCGTTCAGACAAAGAATAATCCGAATCAGGAATTTACCGTTGAAAACAATACGGTAACCCAGATTGACGGACAATAAACCATGAGAACAAGAGAAAAGGAACATACGAAGAAACATGAATAAGACTTTAAATGTAATTAAAAAAATCGTGGTCTGGCTGATCGTTCTTTTAGCGATTGCGATGATGATCTTTACACTGGTTACCATGTTGACATGTAACCAGACAGAACGAGACCTGCTTGGATACCGGGGCTTCATCGTCCGGTCCGATTCCATGAGTGCAACCGACTTCAATGCCGGCGACCTTGTGGTTGTAAAGGAGGTAGACCCTGCTACCTTACAAGAAGGCGACATCATTTCCTTTACATCACCGAACCCTGAAATTTACGGCGAAGTGGTAACGCATAAAATCCGTAAACTGACTACCGATGATAATGGTAATCCCGGATTCGTAACCTATGGTACAACAACCGATACCGATGACGAAGATATTGTAACCTACGAGCTGGTACTTGGAAAATATGTAAAAGCGTTTCCGTCAATAGGTAAATTCTTTGCATTCCTAAAAACTACTCCAGGTTATATCGTGTGCATCTTCCTGCCGTTCCTGCTTCTGATCC
>CAKQVC010000331.1 GCA_934277655.1 uncultured Clostridia bacterium | reverse complement strand
GTAAGACACACACGTGAAGAGTGCTTCGCACACACAAATGATTGGAAAAAACCTTATGACGGAAGTATCTTTGATATGTTCAAAGACGGTTCTTTCGAATTGATCGACCTGTCCAACCCGTTCGGCAGAGGCAATCCGCTCTGGCCGTCCAACGGAGACTTCCATATCGACAGAGTTCAGCATATGCCGATGCACTACAGACTGCTTCAGACATTTAATGATTTCCATATGCACAACTCTACTCACGCAGATTCTCCGTCTCATGTTATTCCGGAAAGCCCGTTCACACACGAACTTCCGATCCAGAACTATTTCGGAGAAGCTGTTTGCCTGGATATTCCAAAGGGTAAATGGGAACTTATCACAGTGGAAGATATCGAAAATGCCGCAAAGAAAGTCCCGGGCGGAATTAAAGAAGGCGACTGGGTGCTGCTGAACACCGGTACACACAGACGTTGGGGCGAAAATGATGACTATTTCGCATACAGCCCTGGATTGTCTATCGACGGCGCAAAATGGTTTGTTGAGCATCATGTAAGAGGCGTAGGCTTCGACATGCAGGCTATCGACCATATTCTTTACACTTATGCTGCAGATCACGGTCCTGGTCCATATGTTCCTCGTATTGTAGAAGAATATGAAGAACAGTTCGGACATCCGGCTCTGGAAGATTTCCCTGAATGGGAACCTTGCCATGACATTCTGATGGCGAACAACGTTATGGGTATTGAAAACCTGGGTGGCGATCTGGACAAAGTAACGAACCAGAGATTCCTGTTCTGTGCATTCCCACTTCGTTGGTACATGGGAGATGGTACGATCGTTCGTGCGGTTGCATTCGTTCCGTCTGACAGAATCGACAGAAACGTTCCAGATAAGGAATATCCATATGGTGTATATTAATCTTTTATCGGTTTAAAACAAATAGAAAATGAATAAGGAGCCGGACATCAGGGAGACGGTAGCTGTTCAGGGCAGTGGCGACGTGAATCGAGGCTCTGAACGGTTTCCGGTCAGAAGACAAAAGATGTCGGGCTCCTTTTTAAGTAGCTATTTTAATGGAATATATTAGAAAAAGGATGGAAAAATGGAACAAAAGAAAAAAATAGCAGTTCTTGGTGCGGGTGTTATGGGTACAGGAATTGCCCAGCTGTTTGCAACGAAAGGATATCCGGTAACCATCATCTATGTATACGATGATATTGTCAGAGCCAAGCCGATTGAAACAATGAAGGCTAATTTACAGGTGCTTTGCGACAATGGTGTAATGAATCCGGACGAGATCCCGGGGATTATTGCGAACGTAACCTGCACGGAAGATATGGAAAGTGCAGCAAAAGAAGCAGATATTATATTCGAATGCATTGTAGAAAATCTGGAAACAAAACAGGAATATTTCAGAAAGCTGGATGAAATCTGCCGTCCGGAAACGATCCTTGCTACCAATACGTCAGTTATCAGCGTAACGGAAATTGCAGAAAAAGCAGTCCATAAAGAAAGGATCATCGGCACTCATTATTGGAAACCGGCTTATCTGGTGCCGCTGGTTGAAGTGGTTAAAACAGAATATGTATCAGATAAAGTGGTTCAGGAGACTTTTGACGTATTGGAAGAGGCAGGAAAAAAACCGGTCATCGTGCAGAAAGATGTCCCGGGATTTCTGGCAAACCGGATGCAGCATGCACTTTTCAGAGAAGCAATTTCGATTGTAGAAAGAGGCATTGCAACTCCGGAAGATGTAGATACAGCGATTAAATACGGATTCGGTATGCGTCTTGGGGTCATGGCACCGATGGAAGTTATCGACTCTGGTGGAATTGATCTGACCTACAGCATTCATGACTACTTGTTCCCGCATATTGAAAATTCGACAGAGCCTTCTAAAATGTTGAAGAGGCTTCTGGATGAAGGAAAACTTGGATTCAAGACGGGAGAAGGATTCCAGAAGTGGAGCCAGGAAGAAATCCAGGCATCACAGAAAAATCTGATCGAAGGCCTGATCAAAGTAGAAAAAGCGTTAGACAGAATTTAAGGAGGATTTGACATAGAAATGAGAAACGTAGTTATCGTAGCAGCAGCCAGAACACCGATCGGAACCATCGGCGGACAGTTTAAAACCTTGACATC
>CAKQVC010000330.1 GCA_934277655.1 uncultured Clostridia bacterium | reverse complement strand
ATGTCATCAACAAACTTTATTAATCGACAAAATGACACTTATGCCCGGAAACTTCTGCAGTACCGATGCTCCAGCTTTCCGGACGCATGCACAAAAGGAGAAAGAAAATAAAATGAAAACCGTAACAACTGTAGAAGAAGTTCGTAATCAGGTAAAAGAATGGAGAGCAGAAGGGCTTACCGTCGGTCTGGTTCCGACTATGGGATTCCTGCATGAAGGTCACAAGAGCCTGATCGTCCGTGCTGCAAAGGAAAACGACCGCGTCGTTGTCAGCGACTTTGTAAACCCGACCCAGTTTGGTGTCGGTGAGGACCTGGAAAGCTACCCTCGCGACCTGGCCCGTGACCAGGCGCTTTGTGAAGAAGCCGGTGCTGCGCTGATTTTCCATCCGGCTGCTGATGAAATGTATGCAAAAGATGCCTGCACGATGGTAGATATGACCGGAGAACTGACCACAGAACTCTGCGGAAAAACAAGACCGATCCATTTCAGAGGTGTTTGTACCGTTGTTTCCAAGCTTTTTAATATCGTAACACCTGACTGCGCTTATTTCGGTCAGAAGGATGCACAGCAGCTGGCTGTTATCCGCAGAATGGTCAGAGATCTGAACTTTGGCATCAAAATCGTCGGCTGTCCGATCATCCGGGAAGAAGATGGTCTTGCAAAAAGTTCCAGAAATACTTATCTGAATGCAGATGAGCGTAAGGCTGCACTGGTGCTCAGCCAGGCGGTTGTTCTTGGTCAGGAAATGGCTGCAGGCGGCGAAAAAGATGCTGATAAAATCGTTGCTGCAATGACTGCTCACATTGAAAAAGAACCTCTTGCAAAGATTGACTATGTCAAAGCGGTTAATGCAGACAGCATCCAGCCTGTTTCCGTTATGACAGGGCGTGTTTTAGTTGCAATGGCTGTTTATATCGGCTCCACACGCCTGATCGACAACTTTATCACAGAAGCTTAGATTACGATTCGGAGGAATATACCGTATGTATTTAAACATGCTGAAAGGCAAGATCCATAGAGCTACCGTTCTCCAGGCGGAGCTTGACTATGTTGGAAGCATTACCGTTGATGAAGATCTTCTGGACGCTTCCGGAATCCTGGAGTATGAAAAGGTCCAGATCGTCGATGTAAACAACGGCGAACGTTTCGAAACTTACACAATTGCCGGCGAGCGCGGCAGCGGCATGATCTGCCTCAACGGCGCCGCGGCCCGCTTTGTGTCCGTGGGCGACAAGGTCATCATCATGTGTTATGCACAGATGACGCCGGAAGAGGCGAAAGCTTCTTCCCCTCGTGTGGTTTTCGTTGATGAAGACAACAAGATCAGCCGTATCACGTCTTATGAAAAGCACGGAAGATTAGAAGATATGGAATAATCTCTTTCAAAACGACTTTCTGAAGCTTGCAGGATCCGCCTGCAAGACTATAAAAATATCCAAAGCCCTGCGGGCAGCCTGCTGACTGCCTAAAAGAACTTTGGATATTTTGCTTTCAGGGATAAAATTCCCGTATCTGTTCTTGCCGCTTCCGGCTGCACATTTTTGTCATTCGTCCGGTGTAACCGGCTTCTTCGCATCTTAGCTTACTACGTGTTTTCGCTACTTGCCCGGTGCGGACCGCCCCTCCTTCACTTCGTATCCGGCTGAACATCTTCCAGATTGTAAATTTTTTACTGCTTCCGCGGATTACCGAAGGACAGATTTGGAAATATCGGATCTTCAAAATAGATGTGAACGTATTTTACGGTATAAATATCGACAAGAGAAACATTTCCGTTGGATATATCCTGAAGAAGCAGGTAGTTGTTTCCAACTCCCACCAAAAATCCATAACGGTCTTCTGAGATTCCCCCTCCTATCAGCTGCTCGACTCTCATATAGCGCCCAATCTGCGTTCTTAAAAAGCCATTCATGTACTGCATGGAATCATAATCAATAGTCTGTTCATATCCCGGTGGTACAAGAGGATTACTCGGAACATTAAAGGTTGGGCTTTGTGTTCCATTGTTTTCTAAAGAGTTTACATAATCGGTCATCTGCTGAAATGCCAGTGGGATATGCGCTGTATTGGTGGAAATCATATTGTTGTAACCGGCCTGTGCGGCAGTCTGATTAGATGTCTGGCTGTAATTTC
>CAKQVC010000329.1 GCA_934277655.1 uncultured Clostridia bacterium | reverse complement strand
CCATTGCACCGTGTTCTTTCATCAGTTCAAGGTTTAAATGACCTTTTCCATTGCGAAGAGAACGATCCTCGTGACGCCAGCATTCAATCATGGTATCGCAGTGCATATCTAAAATTTTCATATTTGAACTCATGCTTTTACCTCCTAGTCTTTTGTACAATATATTAAAAGATAAAGCAAAAAACGTGCCATATTTTATATGATACCCACATGGAATAAAATATATCGCCCCGGGACTTTTTTTATACAAAAAGTTTGAAAAATGTATACGAGGCAGAAAAGAATAGCAAAAGGCACGGATTTTGCAGTATAATTTAGGCGAGGTAGAATTGTAATTGTGTGCAGCGATGCTTTGACCTTATATTGACAATGCCAGTCAGCATGAACGTTGCACGGACGACGAAAAATAAGAACCAAAAGTCGCTAAAAACCAAATTAAAATATTGAGGGAGAAAAGAGAGAAAATGCAGGAAGAAATGATAAGAAACCGAAAAGATGCACTCAGAGATACTATCATTGAAATTGATCTGGGGAAGCTCTCCAAGAATGTAAAGATGATCAAAGAAATGGCAGGATCAGACGTTGCAGTCATGGCAGTCATCAAAGCCAATGGATACGGACACGGAGCCTGGCAGATCGCACAGACCATTATGGAAGCAGGAGCAGACTATCTTGCTGTAGCAACGCTGACCGAGGCAATGGAGCTGCGAGAACACTATAGTGATTATCCGGTTCTGATCTTAGGCCATACACCGGACAGGTTTTTAGAATATATAGTTGAAAATAACATTACGCAGACGATTTTTTCTCTGGAACAGGCAGAAAAAATCTCGCAGCTTGCGACAAATCAAGGTATGACTGCTAAAATCCAGCTGAAGGTAGATACCGGATTTCACCGACTGGGTAAGATGCCGTCAGCGGATTACGCAGAGGAAATCGTAAGAATTTGTCAGCTTCCGAACCTCGAAGTGGAAGGCATTTTTACCCATCTGGCATTGGTAAACGATGAAGAAAACGAAAAACAGTTTAAGCTGTTTACTGATTTCATCGCGTTGCTGAAAGAAAAAGGATGCAGTTTCCGATATGAACATATTGCCGACAGTATCGCATGCGTGGATTTTCCGGAATATCGGATGAACATGATTCGTCCGGGTGCACTCCTTTACGGAATGAGAGGATATCATAAAGGCTTCCTGCCGGTTGAGCAGTGTCTGAGCTTTAAGACTGCCATTTCAGAAATTCATCATATCGGGAAAGGCGAAGGTGTGGGCTATGATTTTCTGTGGATAGCAGAAAAAGACAGCGTCGTAGCGACTCTGCCGTTTGGCTACGCAGATGGATATCCGCGAAATCTCCGGGATAAGGGCTATGTCATCATCAATGGGAAAAAAGCACCGATCATCGGCGTTATCTGTATGGATCAGTGCATGGCGGACGTGACCGACATTCCGGATGCTACTGCCGGAAGTGAGGCGGTAATTTATGGCGACGGCACTGATGGGTCCATGACCATTGATGAGGCGAGCAAGCTGGCAGCAACCAATAAAAACGATATTATTGCCAGATTAACAGCAAGACCTCCGAGAGTATACATCGGATAGAAAAACTCCAGAGGAAAGGTTTTGCGCAGAAAAAATTCCATTTTTGATAACTTGCAGAAAATGCTCAAACTGTGTATAATAGAATGGATAGGGCTATGCAGGTATAATGGAGTATACAGAATGTTTGAGTTTGGAACAAATGCCCTGGAACGGATTATGGATGGTCTGAAACAGGGCATTGTCTATGTAGACAAAAACAAAAAAATTCAACTTTGCAATCGCAGGGCGAAAGCGATTACCGGAATTGCGTTCGGTTCCCATGACAGTCACAGAAGCGGTCAGATCGCAGAAGGCGATGTAGTTATTCTGGCTGATAATATCGTCGGTGAGGATGACGGCGACTTAGGAGCAGAAGACTTAAAGCTTCTGAATATCAAAGAACCGGTGGAGTCTGGAGAAATGCTGGTTGCAGTGGGGGTTTATAAGAATAAGAAGATCGATCCGGTGTTCAAACATGTAAAAGAGCACAGCCTTGGCGTGCCTTTTGCGTTGAACACCAATTATTTAGGGTTTCATGTTACATCATCGATTGATAC
>CAKQVC010000328.1 GCA_934277655.1 uncultured Clostridia bacterium | reverse complement strand
TCGACAGATGAGCCGGGAGCAGATATGGAAGAGTCAAGGCAGAGATGAGGCTGCCCATCTACATTTCTTACCTTCAGACCATACATATCTTCCAGTGCAAATAGTGTATACGCAGATACGCACAGAAAACTATCGTTGATGCAGATGAGATACAGATAAAAAGAATTTTCCAAAGAAGCGTATATGCGTATATCTTTAGGAAAATCAAGGGATTACAGGTTTCTGAAAAGTGTGGAAAATACGTTTATACGTGTAATTTTTGAATTTATTATATTTTTTAGCAGAAGGGAGTGTTGCAGAAGTTAAAGCAACCCAGATATGGGCAAATCAAAAGGGCGGATACGCCTATAAATGAAATCGTAAGTCTGAGCAATAATCAGATTATGTAATACAAAAACAGCCCTCGGCGATTGAGAGCGAAATACACCCATTGCACAAAACTAAAGTTTTATACTCTGTGTATTTCGCTCTGCGAGGCTTATGCCGGATACGGCAATCAGTTCGTAAACAGGTGCCTATGTACCTACTCACAGGAAAGAATGCAGCTATTAAAAAGAAGGGGGAAATGCCTATCGCAAGAAATTCATTTATACAGATGTCAAAGCTTATAAATGTCAAGGGAAGAATTACATACATCAGCAGTAGAGCAAAACAGGAAAATCTGTATGCGGTTTATGAAACGACCGAACGACAGTTTTGGAGAGAGCTTCCAAAGTACAATCAAGAAGAATTCAGAAAAAGTGGAACAGAGGGAAAATGCATTGAAGCGAGAGAACTGATCATAGCACTTCCTAAAAGCTTTGTAGAGTATGATCCGTATCATCTTTTGAAATTATTTACAGAACATTTCAAGAAGAATTACGAGGTGGAATGTATTTCTGCATTGCATCATAATAAGAGAAAAACGAACTATCACATTCATCTGATTTTTTCAGAACGTCAATTATTAAAAGAGCCGATTATAAAGATTGCGTCCAGAAATATGTTTTATGATGAAAAGGGAAAACATGTTAGAACGAAAAAAGAGATTCTCGGTGAGTCTGGGGAAATAAGAACTGGTTGTCATATTATTAAAAAGGGTGAAGTATATGAAAAAAAGATCTTTACCAAAAAGGATGAAAGCTTTAAAAGCGAAAGATTTTTAGATGAAATAAAACATTTTTTTACAGATCTTATGAATGTATATGTTCGTAATGATGAAGAAAAGTTAAATGTTTTTCAACATGGCAGTGTTTATCTTCCTACGAAAAAAATCGGTAAGAACAACCCTAAGGAAGCAGAAATCCGGGCAGATAATGCAATCAGGCAGGAATGGAACCGGACGGTGGATGTGGCTCTGGTGGAAGGAGTACCGGAAGAAAAGATTTTAAAAATCAAAAAAGAAGAAATTTCAACTAAAATAGCACGGTTTATATCTCATCAGGGATTCAAACCAAGAGTGTTTCGAGAGACACTGCTGGCAGCACTACAGCTCTTGTGGGAATATGTAAGAAAATTAGGGATTCCATCAAAACCGAAGTTGGGAATTGACATGAAAGAATTTTATGAAATGGAAAACCTGAAAAGCAAGTTGGATCAAAAGCTAAGAGTAATACGCCAGGCAGAACAAGTAGAACTTCCAAGATTAGAAAAGGATCTGAAAGATATTACCGGGTTTTTCAAAGGAAAAGAGAAAAAAGAAGCGCCGAACAAAATTGATCAATGTAAAGAGAGAATAAGAAAACAGAAGGATGAACTCCATATTCTTGTTAAAAAGAGTGGTTATCCAAATGTTCAGAAATTTATGGATGGCTACCGCACAGCGTATAAGATTGTGGAGCAATATAAGAAAGAACTGGAGATCTGGAAGCAGAAGACCGGGCAAAATGATATTCAGCCCGAAAGGAAAAAGAGTGTTCTGGAGCGATTGAAGGAAAATGAAAAGCGTGTAAAAGAAAGAGGACGACCAAAATCTGTAAACAAACAGAAAAGACACGATTGGTTGGATCGGTAATAAAAAGTATTTATGCATAAAATAATCCCAGGCAACAGAAGAAAATTTGTTGTCTGGGATTATTTGTCATGTGTTAGACTGTTGAAAATAGTGTTGAAATCTGTATGGAAAATTTCTGCAAGTGCAATCAGTTCACTGATACGGAT
>CAKQVC010000327.1 GCA_934277655.1 uncultured Clostridia bacterium | reverse complement strand
CCTTCCTGCCATGCCCAGTTTCGGATACATCCTGCAGAATTCGATTTCCCACGGCAAGATGATTGAAATGATCTCATCTATTGTTCTGCTAGCTTCTTCGGACACTGCCGGAACATAAGGTTCTATCATTTCCTTAAAATAATCCGGTTCTGTGTATTTCATCATGCGGCCATACTTTTCTGCCACCAGATTTCTCCCTTCTCTTTCTGATTTTTGAAGGAATTCCTGATATGTGATCAAAAGATTGTCCGTCCAGTTTTCGTACTGACTGGTTCTCATGATGTGAAATGTTTCCCAGTCATCCTGGCAGGAGGCTCTGCCTCCAATGTTGTTTACATGTTGGAACATATCCCACTCTGTTTTTATGATTTCTTCAATCATGCCATGTCTTTGTTCTGATGTCATACTTTCATTTTTTTCCATTCTACTGCCTCACTTTTATTCTTTAATACTCTATATGTTTTGGCCGGTTTCCTTATAATCCATAGTCAAAGATTGGCGGAAGTTTTCTGATTTCTTCATCTTTGATTCCCGACATGATCTGCCCCAGATGATTCTGAAGGAAAGGATCGCTGCCGCTGGTAAATCCCTGTTTGTTCAATTCGGAAAGGGATTCTGTACAAATTTTTTCTGTAAGTTCAAATGCATTGTCATAGGCTTTCTTCCATCCACATTCTTGCACATCATCAAAGATATATGGAAGCTTTTGAAAATCTGCTGCAGTTTCAGTAAGCCTGTCCAGTTTTTTCAATCCATGGAACGCCCATTTATAGAATGGCATATATTTTCGATTCAACAGATACACCAGGGAAAGTGCGGCTTCTGTAAATTTTCCCACAGCAAGAATAGCTGCCGGTCCATCTTCCCTTTTCAGACAGCGAAGCAGGTTGTATTGTCCTGCCTGTGACATAACCGCACACCTTGCTGCAATTTTTTTGCGAAGAACATCTTCCGGGTAATAATTCAGCAATGTCTGTCTGTACTCCATGAACTTTCCGTTTCCTTCTGCAAAGACTTTTCCGTTCGTACAGACTGCAAGATCTGTTTCCCTTAAAAACAGCCACTGGCGATTTGTCTGCGGTATCGTTTCCAGTCCGGTGTATTTACGGTAAAATCCGCAAATTGACATAACTCCAACTCTGCTCTTATCTTGTATATTGGCTGTTGAGAATCCCTGAAATTCTGACGGAAGTTTGCTGTACGCCTGCGACAGAAGCCATCCGATTCTTCCATAAAGCTCCTCATTGAGCCAAATGCAGAACCCCGGTCCGAAATCGTGATCCGTTGAAATTTCATCATCAAAGCCAAAACACTGTGATCCCTCCCCGACCAGACCGACTGCAATTTTTTCTGCGTCAGCTTTGCCACAGACACTTTCGATCATACCAGCTCCATACTTTTCATAATATGCTTTCGCAAGTTCCATACCTTTCATTATTGCACATCCTCCACATTACTCATCTTTTTCTGACAAAGGAGATAATTTTTCTCAAGAGTTCTGTAGTTTCCGTTGTCCGTTCCGTAGTCTCTGGCAATCAGCCGCATAGCTTCTGCATAAAGTTTGCCTGCTTCTTCATAAGAGTTCTTCGCAAAATATAGTTCTGCCAGGGTGCATACTGCTGCTGCGTAGTGAACATCGCTGTCTCCTGCCTGCTGCCGGAACAGAGCAATCGCTTTTACAGCATATTCTTCTGCTTCCTCCATCTGTTTTGTACTGATATATGCATTTGCAAGATTGCTGTAAGTGATAGCAACTTCAATTTCGCTCTCCGAAAGTTTTTCTAACACAAGCAGAGCCTTCTGCAGATAAACAATTGCTGTCTGCATATCCTGTCTGCCTTGATACAGCAGGCTCATATTATTATACAAAGTTGCAATGCGGTAGTCTTCATCAATCCCGCATGCTTTTAAAATACGAATTGCTTCTTTATAGCAGTCCAGTGCCTGATCAAACTGTTTACTCAAGTTCAGCGTGGTTGCATAGTTTATCAAAGTTGTCGCATAGTCCTCTGTTTCCTGTGCACCAAGTTCTTCTAAATATGCAATGGCTTTCTGGTAAAGCTCAATTCCCTCTTCATATCTGGAAAGTGCTCTGTACAAACCTCCCAGTTCGTTGCAGGCCGCAATGACCAATCCATAGT
>CAKQVC010000326.1 GCA_934277655.1 uncultured Clostridia bacterium | reverse complement strand
ATCGCAGGAATTTACGACTGTGGAGTGTACAAGAACTTGTGAGTAGCGTATTGTTTACAATCGCCAAAGCATACACATTGAAGCAGTAAGAAGTATCCGCAAGGACTTCAATTTCTCGACGTGTTTGAGTATATTTAAACACATTTTGAGTGGCAGATTTCTTATGAGTGTAACAAGCAGAATTGATAAGATGAAACGAAAGAAAGTTGCCCTTGTCCTTGGAGGTGGTGGTTCCCGCGGTGCATATGAGGCAGGTGTCTGGCAGGCTCTCACAGAGCTTGGCATTCCGATCCATATCGTAACTGGAACCTCAGTAGGTGCGATCAATGGTGCAATGGTCGTGCAGGGAGATCTTGAACTTACCCTCCAGCTCTGGCGTGAAATGGAAACACATATGGTCTTTGATGTACCGGAAGGCAGCCAGCCCATCGAGTACGCCCGTGAAATCGTGTTCAACCACGGTGCCGGAACATCTGGTCTCAAGGAACTTCTGGAAAAATATATTGACGAAGAGGCTATCCAAAACTCCCCTGTTGAATATGGCATTCCTGTCGTAGCTCTGCCGGGGTTCGAAGCACACTATCTTTATAAAGAAGATATGCCGCCTGGAAAGCTCATCGACTATATCATCGCCAGTGCCTCTGCTTTTCCTGCTATCCACAGCTATGAAATTGACGGCGTTGATTACATTGATGGTGGTTACGCGGACGAAATACCGGTATCCATGGCAGTCAAGAAAGGCGCAACCCATGTGATCGCTGTCAATCTGAAAGGAATGGGGTTGATCCGTCATGAAAGTCTCCGAAATGCTCCTAATTTAACTTACATCGAACCAAAATGGGACCTGGGGAATATCCTGGTCTTCGATAAAGACAACGCCCGCCGCATTCTCCGCCTCGGCTACCTGGATACCATGAAAGCCTTCCATGCCATTGATGGGGACAGTTTTTTCTTCGTCAAAGGCACTTTCGATAAGCCGACGATTCGCATGGCTGACTCCTGTGCAAAACTTTTCGATCTGGATCCTATGATTCTTTATACGAAGGAAGTCTTTCTGGACGCTATGAGTAAAGCCGTCGTTGCTTCTCATGAAGAAATGCAGGAGGCTCTGCGCCGCTACCGTAATCTTGCAGACTCACTGAAAATGCCCGCACAGCTACGAAACACAAGCGACCGCACGCTCCTGGTCTCACATTTAAAAAGCTTGCTTTCAAACGTAAAAAATATTGCAAACCCACGGGTTCTTGCTTTTCTGATCGCATATAATTTAAAAGAAAATGGCGTGGACAGTATTTTTATTTCACGAACGGCACTGCGGCTGATGCCTGATCTGATCCTTGCAGCCAGATTTCTGGTCAAATATGATTTACTCACGCACGGAGGGCTTTCATGAAACCGATTTTTTTAAACCAGGACGAAAATGGTTCCGGTTTTCTGTATTTACAGCTTTATACTGCCATCAAAAAAGAAATCCTTTCCGGGGAAATGCAGGCTGATGAAAAGCTCCCGTCTTTGCGCAGCCTTGCTTCTGATCTGGGGATCAGTATTACGACCGTTGAGCTGGCGTACAACCAGCTTTTGGTGGAAGGCTACATTTACAGTCGACCTCGTTCCGGCTATCGCGTCAGCAAAATTTCTTCTGCAAATATCACAAAAACCTCATCCGGGCAGAATCCAGCTCCGTCAGAATCTTTTTTTGCCGAAGCCTGTGTTTCATCTGAAAAAACCGCAACAGCGGCTTCATTGCCAAAAGCTTCCGGTGCGGGAAATGTCAGCACCAGCAGTACGCATTCCTCATCTTCTTCAAATACATCGTTTATATACGATATAAACGATTTTTCTTTCGAAGAACCGCCATACTTGTACGATGTCAGCTGCTTTGACTTTACCAAGTGGAAAAAGTGTTCTGCCCGCGTGTTCAATGATTACGCCCGGCTGCTTCTGTTCGAAAGTGATCCGCAGGGAGAACTGGCTCTGCGTTTTGAAATTTCCAAATACATTTACCATTCGCGCGGTGTAACCGCCGACCCGGAACAGATTGTCATCGGTGCCGGAACCCAGCAGATTACCAGCCATCTTTCCCGAATTCTTTCCAAGTTGGGAATCCACCTGGTTTCTCTGGAAGCTCCGGGCTATCTCCCGGTACAGAGCATG
>CAKQVC010000325.1 GCA_934277655.1 uncultured Clostridia bacterium | reverse complement strand
GGTATTGCCTCAGACAGCCGGCAGAATACGATGTGGCAGTAATGCCAAGATTTTGCCCAGGGGTAACTTCTAATTCAGCCGGTTTCCGCTATTTCTCGGGCGGAAAGGCAGAATCTTTGCATCTTCATTGACGCGATCCATTGCGTCAGACAGGTCCTGTGTGAACTCGCTGAGAGAAATCGGAATACTGCGATCCTGACCGAGGGCGAGAAGAATTTCCAGTCCATCCATTTCAAGTCCCGGTGCCCATTCATCTAAAAATTCTTCCGGCGTTATAGCTTCTGTAACACAGTTAAACCAGTCGCTTTTACAGTCAGACTCTGCCGCTATCTGATTGTTCCAGATAAGCAGACGTGTAACGCCGTCTTCGTCATCCGCAACGCTGAGGTTTTCAGGAAAATTCCGCTGATGCAGCAGCCAAAGCTCATGATTCTTTACGATGCAATCGATAAAATCGCTATAGACATCGTCAATATCGTTTGCATAACCATTTTCGTCAACAAGCCCCATTTTTTGTAATAACTCTTCCATTTCATCAAGATCGACATCCTGCTTCCGGCATTCCTCCTTAAAATCCTCGATTGCTAATTCTGGAGGAAGGATAAATTCGCCGTCTTCCTGTTCACACGGAACGAAAATAAACAGATTATCTGATTTCATGTCCGGAAAGATCGTGTTTAGAAGCAGCGGCAGGGGCATGGGAACCGTATTACAGTTCTCCCACTCATCTTTACGAGCAGCCACAGCATCTTCCAGAGACGCAAAGACAGGGAGTGCATCCTTATGTTCAGATACAGTCTCCTGCAGAGAAGAAAGCTTGCTGTCAGAATCAGGCACAGAAATATCACGATGAAGCGACAGCATCACAAGACCTTCATCGCCTGTTAAGAACCATGCAGCACCATTATGAACAATCGTAGAAAGCCAAGTTTCGTAATTTTCTCGTATCCGTGAAGAATCTTCCTTCGAGTCAGGCGATTCCAAAATCTGTGGATTCTTTTTTTCAGCTTCTTCAATCCAGTCCTTTCTCAGCTTCGGGAAAGGAACGCTGAATTCCGTGTCAGTAGCCGTGTTAAATGCCGCCAGCGCATTTTCTCCTATAAATTCATCCATGCAAAAATCCATAAATTGAGAGATTGTCAGTGCGGCAGGGCTGAAAGATTCCCATTCCAATACTTCACAGCTTGCTGCTGAAGCTTTGCTGGCCCAGAGCGGGATTTCCAAAGCACCGTCATTTCCTTCTGTTTCAAGCGTTGCCAGCTGGTCACCATTCATGAGCATCCAGACCGCATTATTTTTTATTGTTTCAGCTACAAACTGCTGATAAAGTTCATTCATCTTATCTAAGTCAAGATTCTGACTATCCATAATAATACCTCCTCGCAGGCAGAAGCCCGCGTTTTCTGCGCAAAATATCCGCTGCGCATTTTTTTATGAGCCTATTGTATCACATTTTCACAAGCTTTTGGAAGTCATTTAATAGATTTGATGTATTATTACCAGAAAAGTGAACAGAACAGCATGAAGACGAAAGTTGTATTGGGGCCGATCCTTTCAAAGATCTGCCAGAAGCAAGATTAAATCCGGTAACATCAAAAAGCAAGAGGGCCGAAGCCCTCTTGAAAAAAGATGTAAAGCCAAGTTCCCAAAAAGTGAGACCTGAGCATTGTGCATGGTATTACTTTACCCTAAATTTCAGTATAAATATTAAGAACCACAATATTACATACTTTGTTGCAATAACAATTTTGATTTATGCCTAAACTTAGAAGATAAGATGTGCCAATGGGCAAACAATCAGTAAGCTGATGATTGTTCTTTCCAGGAAAATAACAAATAATTCCCAAAGTTTAACCGGAAGTTTGGAACCAAGGATCAGTCCGCCTACCTCAGAGAGGTAAATTAACTGCGTTACAGAAACAACTGCAACGATAAATCTGGTCATGGCACTTGAAATTGTTCCGGCTGCAATGATAGAAGGAGTAAACATATCGGTAAATCCTACGATCATTGTCTTGGATGCAGCAACAGCCTCCGGAACCTGCAGAACTTCAAGAAGTGGCAGGAACGGTTTTCCGAGAATTTCGAAAATCGGGGTGTAGTTCGCGAGAACCAGCGCGATCGTACCGATGGCCATAACGCTAGGCAGTACGCCGAAC
>CAKQVC010000324.1 GCA_934277655.1 uncultured Clostridia bacterium | reverse complement strand
AAATCTTCCGGTAAGACTGCCTGAAGATGTACAATTTACAGGCAAAGGGGAATCACCAATCGCAACTTCTCCGACGTTTAAAGACTGCACCTGCCCAAGATGCGGAAAGAAAGCGACCAGAGAAGTGGATACTATGGATACGTTCCTGGATTCTTCATGGTACTTCCTGAGATACTGTGATCCAAAGAATACACATGCACCGTTTGATCCGAAGAAGGCAAACTACTGGATGAATGTGGATCAGTATATCGGTGGTGTAGAGCATGCTATCTTGCACTTGATGTATTCCAGATTCTTTATGATGGCACTTCATGATATGGGTCTTGTTGAGGAAGAAGAACCATTTAAAAACCTGTTGACGCAGGGTATGGTAAACAAAGATGGCAAGAAGATGAGTAAATCTATCGGAAATGTTGTCAGCCCGGAAGAAATCATCAATAAGTATGGCGCAGATACAGCAAGATTATTCATTCTCTTTGCAGCTCCGCCGGAAAGAGAACTGGACTGGTCGGATGCTGGTGTGGAAGGAAGCTACAGATTCCTTAACAGAGTGTGGAGACTGGTTTATGAGATTCAGGAAAAATACCCACAGGCACCGGATGCATTTGAAGTAAAGACGAAGGAAGACAAGTCCCTGAACTACATGCTGAATGCAGCCATTAAAAAAGTCAGCGAAGATGTAGGCGGCAGATTCAGTTTCAATACTGCAATCAGTTCTATTATGGAACTTGTCAATGAGATGTACAGATATAAAGAAGGATCTGATGTCAACGAAGGGCTTCTTAACAAGGCAATGCAGTGCCTGATTATTATTCTTTCTCCATTCACACCGCATATTTGCGAGGAAATGTGGAGACATATCGGGAAGACGGATTCTTTGGTAACTGTTTCATGGCCAGAATATGACGAGGCTGCATTAGTCAAAGACGAAGTGGAAATCGTTATTCAAGTGAACGGTAAATTAAAAGACAAATTAAATGTTGCGAACAATCTCGACAGAGCAACATTAGAAAAGGTAGCTATGGAAAGCGAAAAGATCCAGGCCTTATTAGAAGGCAAGACGGTAGTTAAGGTAGTTGCAGTACCGAATAAACTGTTAAATATCGTAGTAAAATAAATTTGTACGGAAAAATACAACCAAAATACAACCAAATATATGCTATCTTTTCATGATAATTAGAGAAAAGGACGGAAAATTATAATGAGAAGAAAACAAACAAAACCAAGGAAAGGAAAACCAAGTCTGAAAGTAATTCCTATAGGAGGACTGAACGAAATAGGCAAGAACTTGACACTCCTGGAATATCAGAATGAGATTCTGATTATCGATTGCGGTCTTTCTTTCCCGGATGATGAGATGTATGGAATCGACATCGTTATACCGGATTTTACCTATTTGATTGCAAACAGGGAAAAAATTGTCGGCATGGTGATCACGCATGGACATGAAGACCATATCGGTGCTATTCCATATCTGCTGAAACACATTAAAATTCCGGTATATGGAACCAGACTGACACTGGGTCTTGTACAGAATAAGCTGAAAGAACATAATGTGCTCGGTGATCTCAGAACAATCAATGCCGGTGACAGAATTAAACTGGGAAATTATTTTGATATCGAGACAATAAGAACGACTCACTCTATTGCAGATGCGATCTGCCTGTCTATTACAACTCCTGCAGGTGTTGTGTTTCACTCTGGAGACTTCAAGATCGACTACACGCCGATTGACGGAGAACCGATAGACTTCTGCAAGCTTGCGCAGATTGGAAAGAAAGGCGTAACGCTGATGCTCTGTGACAGCACAAACGCAGTAAGACCCGGCTTTACTGCATCTGAGAGAGTTGTGGGAGAAACGATAGAAAATATATTCCGAAACTGCAGAACAAGGATTATTATCGCTACTTTCTCATCGAATGTACACCGTGTGCAGAAGATCATCGATAACGCAGTAAAATTCGGGAGGAAAATTGCAGTTTCCGGTCGCAGTATGGAGAATGTAGTAGCACTGGCGATTGAACTGGGCTATCTGAACATCCCTGCAGGTGCACTGGTGGATCTGAAGATGACGAGGAATATCCCGGATGATAAACTGGTAATCATCACAACGGGAAGTCAGGGCGAGCCTATGTCAGCTCTTGCACGTATTGCATCAGG
>CAKQVC010000323.1 GCA_934277655.1 uncultured Clostridia bacterium | reverse complement strand
CTGCCCTTCATCGCCTTCGCAAAATCTTTTACGTCACTCTTATCCTTTATCTTAAAAGATGCTGCCGTGAAGGTGTTCAGATTCATCATATGCGTCAGAGATGCCGCACTACTCAGTTTTTCCGCTGCATCTGTCGGTACTGCCAGATCAGATTCAAGTGCATCTTTATCACTGATGCTGAATTTGCCCGGTGCGTCGTCCTTCGTATTCGCTTCCGAAAAGTCTCCGCCTACTGCCGGAAATTTATCTGCTTCTTTATACGAATCCCATACCGTATTCAGCAGGTTCAGTGCTGACTTCGGAGCTTTCGCATCATTTTTATCTGCTGTCGGTTTCGTCGATGGCTTAGAAGTCTGTGTGTCCTTCTTCGGAGTATCCTTTTTAGAACTGTTATCCGATTTTATATTAGATGTACCAGTCTTTTTCGTCGTATCGTTCTGATCGGACTTTTTATTTTTGTCTGTCTTATCTTTCTTATCTGTCTTGTCATCCTTATCAGAACCCTCTACATCCGTCTTGTTTTCCGACTCGCCAGAAATACTTCCGTTTTCCTTATCCGCAATTTCTGCATCTGAAGAACCATCATCTCCGTTTTCTTTCGGCTGGGTAATGGATCCATTCCCCCCTGCTGCGTCCTGTCCACTTCCGTTCTGCGGTCCGTCATTTCCACATGCTGCCAGACCAAAGGTCAGACAAAACGTAAGTAATAAGCATAATATTTTCTCCATAATCTTATTTTCCTCCATTTTCAATACCTGTTTTAATACCTGCACGATGCAAGCACATTCGCTTGTACTGTTTAGTCGGAAAATCCTCCAAAAACCCTCAGTATTTTTTTTACCGCATGCAATCTATCTTCTTTTTAATTCTGGTGTGTAGCTTCGTCCGTCTCAATATCAATCCTGACCGGATTCTCTGAAAACTTCTCTGCATCTTTACCTATCTCTACCTTTGCATATGCTCCGTTCTCTCCATCGATATTGACTGTGTAAGAACCATCTTCTTGCTTCTCCAACTGACCAGACGCTTCCTCTCCATTGATATAAAGTTTTATGGCCGTTACCGGATTGACCGTTTCTCCGTCCGTTGTCGCATAGGCCATGACAGCCATCATGCAAAGCATTACTGCAAGTAGCATGCTGATGAATGCCATCCGTCCAATCCGAATGGCACCTGTTTTTTGATATTTCATATAAAATCCCTCCTTTTTCAGCTTTTCAGAAGCATGCAGCCCCGAAAAAGCTGCACTGTACAGTTCTTTCTGTCTGTTTTCATTTTCTTCGTTCCGTTCTGTATCATACATCTGAAAAGACCTCCTTTAATAGTTTACGGCCGCGTGCAAGTCTGGTTCTGACTGTCGCTTCTTTCATGTTTAAAATCCCTGCAATTTCTTTCGTGTCATAATCTTCGTAATAGTAAAGATGAATGACGATCCGATATTTTTTTGGCAGTTTTAAAATTCCCTGCAAAATCTCATCCCGCCGTGCTGCCGTCTCTGCAAATTCTTCGCCACATGCTTCCGGGATATTTTCCTGCCAGGTTTCCAGCGAAACATTTCTGCGATGCCACGCAGAAAGTGAAATCTTCTTGCATTGATTCACAGCTATCCGCAACAGCCAGTGTTTCAGATGCTCCTCACTTTCGAAGCCAGACTCGTTCTGATACAATTTCAGAAGTACTTCCTGCACAATGTCATCTGCATCATATGGATTTTTGAAATAATTAAATGCGATCGCATAAATGTGATCGGCATAGTGCTCCGCAGCAGCTTCAAATTCTGCACCTTTCAAACCTCGCGTACCTCCCTGTTGAAATGCATTTCATCTATTATACCTCGTAGCCCGGCAAAAAGTTTCATTTTTCTTGAAGTTTTTAAAACTATTGACAATTCCTGTTCTTCTCCTTGCAATCAACCTATCTGTGCAATATGAAACAAAATAGGTATCAGAACGCAGCGTCTCTTTCTGCTACACTGCACTCCTTTTGATTAGCAAATTTTTTCCCCGCACCTCTTGCAAAACAGAAAGAAACGCGGTATAATATGACCAAATAAACCAAAATGGTCATATTTAAGGAGGCATACGCTTGGCTTTTACCGATTACGAGACTGAGCAGCTTCGCAAGGCGTTGCTGAAGGAAACGAGACATTGTGCTGTCACG
>CAKQVC010000322.1 GCA_934277655.1 uncultured Clostridia bacterium | reverse complement strand
TGGAGGTGACACCCGGATTTGAACTGGCTGGGTAGTGTAAAACGCTGTATCAGCGCATCTCAAAAATCGTGTGTTTTCAGTGCTTTGCGGGTTTGTGTGTAAAATGCTGTATCATGTTATAAAAGCTGTAAGGGGTAAATTAAGGGGTCAAAAATCGCAGGGTTTATCTGTCCGATAAATGACACTATTCCTTGAAATTCGGATGCCGGTACAGTTCCGTCGTTTTCCCGTTCTCTGTCTTCTCCTTTTTCAGAACCGTGAGCATCGACTGGTTTTCCATGTAGTCAACGTTTTCCTTCGCAAACGCCGACTTGCAATAATGCCGCCCGTGCTCTTCGTCTATGAACACAAAGTACGTTTCGCCGGACGCTTCATTTTTTATGATAAAATCCGCGTCAATTCTGCTGTTTGCCCGCACCTTCCGGGGATTGAAAAACGCAATCTGAAAGTTTCCCTCGAGCGTCTCTTTCAGCCCAATGATCGCGTCCAGCCTGCCTTTGATCTTTTCCCAATTCCGGCTGCTCTCTATCCTGCTCCCGTCCATTTTTCCGTGAAGCAGCGCCGGAACCAGCTTTGCCCCGTAATACTGGGATGCGCGTATTCCAAAATCCGCATCCTGCGCATACTGCATCCCGGACAGGTGCGGGAAGTCTGCAAAGTCAAATTTCAGATGAATTGAAATTTCCTTGCCGCGCTTACCGGCCAGAATGTGATATTCTGTTTGACTCAGTTGTTCCCACCTTCTGGCGGCTTCTGTAAGCAGGCACATTTCGACGTTCCTTCCATAAAAAAACGGAACTCTGAAACCAGAGTTCCGCAACAGCGTTTTCTTTCGGGATTTCCCCTACATCAGCCTGTGGAAACCGCTTAACCCTCATGCAAGACTCCACAAGTGTACGGATGCTGACCCCATCACTTGCTTCAACGTCGCGGCAGACAATCTCGTTGCTGCCTACTTGAAGTATATGCAGCTTTCGCCGTTTTGTCAATGCAATTTCGCAAATTTTTGAATCCGGATGTCATTGTCAGCAGCGAAATTTCACTGCACAATTTTGTGCGCTGAACGATCATTCCCCTTGAAAGCGGTAGTGCAGCAAATGACGCTGATTTATTTATCTTCATGTACAATCCGGCAGTCGTGCAATTCCTGATTCCGGATATAAATATTGGAGTGTTCCACGATGTACGTTGCCGGAAAGCAGCGCTCGTTCGTGCTGCCGATGAACAGAATGTGGTATGTAACATCGCCGCTCATTACGCTGCCGACTCTTTTGTAGAGATAATACTTTGCTTCGATTTCTGAGGAAAGCTTGCTTCTGTCATACTCGACGATAATCTTTTCGTCGCCCTCTGCAAGAATATCTTCCAGACAGTTAAACGTATTCAAACGTTCGGCGATTTCATGGAAACAACTACTCTTCCGAATATATTCTGTTTGCACCTGCTGCCGCTTCACCAGCCGATAGAACAGGTCTTTGCTCTGGGGGCTGCTGATGCTCTGGAAGTCCGTCAAGTGCTGAAACCCTGCCAGATGATGATAGTTTGTGGGCTGAAATGAAAAAGTAATCTCTTCTCCGGTATCGATGATAATGCGATATCGTTTCTTTCGCAGCCGCTCATATACTGCAATGGTTTCCTGTAGAACATCCATTTCCGTATCTCTGCTCTTTCGGATAGTAATATCGCCCTGGCGGACAATGCCAGGGCGATTTGCGTTAAAAGGTGAGTGTTTTTATTTTCGGACAAGCCTAAGTTGGAACTTGGAGACCACACAACCCTAATAGTACCTCCACGGCAACACACCAACATAGCAGCCGCTTCTCAGGCAGGAAGGTTTCTTCCTATACACAGTATATGCAGTTTTCTTCGTTATGTCAATGCAAAATTGTTAGCTTTTCAATTCAAACAGTTTCCAAGAGGTTTATGCGGTTTTTAGCGTTTCTTACTTTCTGTATCCCGCTCCATTGTTTCAGAGATCGCGCGGTTGATAAATCCGTTCGTGCTTTCTCCGTGTGCTTCGGCGTGTACCTGGACTTCTTCGCGTTGTTCAGCTGTCATTCGGATTTCAACACGAACAAATTTATCCATATAGTTTTTCTGTGCGCGTTTTTGCGCATCTGTTTTTTCTGGCATTCCAAACTCCCTTCATTTTTTTATCTTCATTATA
>CAKQVC010000321.1 GCA_934277655.1 uncultured Clostridia bacterium | reverse complement strand
TGGCCTACCGCGAGGAAAACGGCGCCTTTACCGATCGCCGCCAGCTCAAGAAGGTCCCCAAACTGGGACCCAAGGCATATCTCAACGCCGCGGGCTTTTTGCGCATCAGCGGCGGCAAGAACCCGCTCGACGCGACAAGCGTCCACCCCGAGAGCTACGAGGTGGCCACGTCTGTCCTGGAGCGCGCAGGCGTTAAAGCCAGCGAGCTCAGCCGTGGCGGCGTGCCCGACATCGAGCGCCGCCTGGGCAGCATCTCGGCGCTGGCAAGCGACCTGGACTGCGGCACCCTGACGCTCATCGACATTGTCAACGAGCTCAAGAAGCCCGGACGCGACCCGCGCGACGACGCGCCCGAGGTGGTCTTTAGCCGCTCGGCGCTTTCCATCGACGACCTGGAACCCGGCATGGAGCTCAAGGGCACGGTGCGCAACGTTGTGGACTTTGGCGCCTTCGTCGACGTGGGCGTGCACCAGGACGGCCTCGTGCACATCTCCAAGCTGGCCAACCGCTTCGTCAAGCACCCGAGCGACGTGGTGCGCGTCGGTGACACGGTCAAGGTGTGGGTCGAGAAGGTCGATCGCGACCGCAAGAAGATCTCGCTCACCATGGTGCAGGGAAAGTAACAGCAAAGGACGAACCACCGCTGCCCATCGTCGAACTTGCAAGTTTTTCTCACCCAATGGAAAACTTGCAGATACCGCAACAAAAATGGTGCCGACCCATCAAAGAGGCAGCACCAGCCAAGTCTTATTCAGCTCAGAACCTACTGGCAAGCTCGTGTCGGCAGCCCCGGCCTTTCCTTTGCCTAGCGCGACCCTCGCGGAGCGCGTGAGCGATAGGGAAAGACCGGGGCGAACAACCCGCGGCGCAGCCAGTGTTCGCGTTACGGCAGAATATGGAAGCCCAAAGCGGCGATATCCTTGGCAAAACCGCGCACGGTATCGAGCGAGACCTCGTACGGGTCACGGCCGATGTTCTTACGCTTGGCCAGGATGCTGTTGGGCACCGTGATGATCTGGCAACCGCATCCTTCCGCCTGGTAAATGTTGATGAGCTCGCGCGTGGACGCCCACAGGACCTCGCAGTTGGGCTTGACGGCGGCCTTCTTGACCGACTCCGTCATAAATGGAATGGGATCGACGCCGGTGTCGGCGATGCGGCCGGCAAAGAGCGAGATGATAGACGGCGTCTCCGCGTCAACGGCCTCGACCATCTCATCGACCTGCTTAGGCGTAAAGATAGTGGTGACGTTGACCTTGATGCCATCGGCCGAAAGCTTGTGGACCAGCTCGGCGGTGGACTCGCCCTTGGTGGTCACGCACGGGATCTTGACGTAGACGTTCTCGGCCCAGGTAGCGATCTCGCGAGCCTCGACCTCCATGGTCTCGACGTCGTCGGCAAAGACCTCAAACGAGACGGAAACGTCGGTGATGTGGGCCAGGACCTCCTTGGCAAACGCGCGGTAATCCGTCACGCCGCCCTTCTTCATAAGGGACGGGTTGGTCGTGAAACCCTGAACGTTGCCGTTCTCGTACATGTCGAGCATGCCCTCGAGGTTTGCACCGTCAGCGAACACCTTGATTGCCATCTGCCTGATTCCTTTCGTTAGCATACGGCCGATAAACTGCTAAACACTTTACCTACGTTTATCAAGGCGTGAACTGCGGTTTTTTATCTTCTCGGCGAACGGTTTTGCAGTTTTACCATTTTTATATCGACACCCCAGCGGCAAAACGTTTTTGCTGATCATCGCGGTTGATTCCGTTCGCGGCGCAGAGCCGACGCTTCGTCAACACGTTTTCGCAACCACTCCAAAACAAAAGCGGTGACGCCTCATCTGAGACGTCACCGCTTCCGTGTAGGAGCCGGTTATCGGAGCTCCGCCCGATTAGGGCTTAACGTATGCCTGGATTACTCTTCCTCAACGTGGTTGATCACAGCACCCTTGGTGTGGATGAAGTTGGGGACGAAGGCGACGATCAGAAGGACAGCGAGAATCGCGTAGACACCAGTGGTACCGAAGGCCTCGGCAGCGCGGCCAAGCGTAATACCAATGACGGAGAAATCGAAGTCGCCGAACGTAGTGTTCTTGAAGCCAAAGACGTCAAGAACGGGCAGGAGCAGGGCCGGGGCAAAGGTGATGAGCAGGCCGTTGACGAAAGCACCAAGAGC
>CAKQVC010000320.1 GCA_934277655.1 uncultured Clostridia bacterium | reverse complement strand
GTAAATGATGAATCTGCTGCTGATATCGAACAATGGAGAAATGCAGAGAAAAAATCGCTTTGTTCCGGATTTAATGCAGCGGATCCGGATGCGATCATCGCTTGGAACAGGCGTATGGAAGATCTGGTCGCAATGGATGAGATCACCAAGGCAATCCGACATAAGGTGCCTGCGCAGAAGCTGCAGAAACGGACAACTCTTACCAAAATTCAGAAGGAATGGCTGAAGAATCGAATCGGCAAGGCTGATTTCAGTGAAAGAATGCGTCTTCATTATTATCTTGGCATCGTTCTTGAGGATGAAAACGAGATTCAGGAGTGTTTCCATACAATCCAGGCGGAGATGCTGGAAGCAACGGTAAAAAGTCTGAATTATAATGAAAATGCCAGAATTGTTACGGACAGGCATACCGTAAATCTGCCGCTTCGTGTAAACTGGGGTGGCGGCTGGAGTGATACTCCGCCATACTGTAATGAAAATGGCGGCACGGTATTAAATGTGGCAATACTTCTTAACGGGAAAAAACCGGTCGAGGTTACGCTGGAACGGATTGATGAGCTCAAAATAGTATTTGACAGCAGGGATATGGATGTACATGGTGAGTTCGATACGATTGAACCTCTTCAGGCAACCGGTGATCCGTTTGATCCTTTTGCGCTGCAAAAAGCATGTTTGCTTGCCTGTGGAATTATTCCGCAAAAGGGATATAAGCTTGAGGATATACTGAGACGTCTCGGGGGCGGTTTTGTCATGCATTCCGAGGTTACGGATGTACCGAAGGGATCCGGACTGGGAACATCCTCAATTCTTTCGGCAGCCTGTGTAAAGGCAGTTTTTGAATTTACCGGAATTGAATTTACCGAGGAAGATTTGTATGCGCATGTTCTTGCAATGGAACAGATCATGTCTACAGGAGGCGGCTGGCAGGATCAGGTTGGCGGAGCAACGTCTGGCCTGAAATATATTTCTTCCATGCCGGGATTAAAGCAGGAGATCAAGGTAACTCATGTGGAGCTTCCGGAAAGTGCAAGGAAAGAGCTTGATGAGAGATTTGTTCTGATTTATACAGGACAGAGAAGACTGGCAAGAAATCTTCTTCGTGATGTTGTCGGCAGATACGTTGGAAATGAACCGGACAGCCTGTATGCGTTAGAGGAGATCCAGAAGACTGCGGCATTGATGCGTTTTGAACTGGAACGTGGAAATGTAGATGGATTTGCAAAGCTGCTGGACTATCACTGGGAGCTCAGCAAGAAGGTAGATGCCGGAAGCAGCAATACGCTGATCGAACAGATTTTCAGCAGCATTGAGGAAATGATCGACGGCCGGCTTGTGTGTGGTGCCGGTGGAGGCGGTTTCCTTCAGGTGATCCTGAAAAAAGGCATTACCAGAGAGGACGTAGAAAAGCGTCTGAATGAAGTTTTCATGGACAGTCTTGTTGGTGTGGCTGACTGTAAGCTGGTGTGGTAATGAATGAAGAGGCTGTGAGTTATAGGATGGGAGAATAACTATGAACGACAAAGAAATGGAACGTGATACAAAATGAACTTATCAAAAATACATCATATTGCAATCATCGTATCTGACTACGAAGCAGCTAAGGATTTCTATGTGAATAAGCTAGGATTCTCTGTCATCAGGGAAAACTACCGCCCGGAGCGTAAGGACTGGAAGCTGGATCTGCGTGTCAATGAACACACAGAGCTGGAGATTTTCGCTGAGGAAAACCCACCGAAGCGTGTGAACCGCCCGGAGGCCTGTGGGCTGCGGCACCTTGCGTTTTGCGTTGATAACGTGGAACAGACAGTGAAGGAACTGGCGGAAGTCGGAATCTTCTGTGAGCCGATTCGAGTTGACGATTATACTGGAAAGAAGATGACTTTCTTCCATGACCCGGATGGCCTGCCGCTGGAGCTGCACGAATAATTATGGGAGAGAAAAGAAAGTACAAGACAAAGCCTCCGTCACCTCGTACCTGCCTTATTCAAAACTTACTCTGGCTTACTATTCTCTTATGAAGCACGGAAAGACAGGAACGGTGAGTACACAAAAGAGCTGTGGATCGACAGGCGGGAGGAGAGTTTGAGTCTGGCGTAATGAATTGTCAGTAAGAAGATTACTGTTGAAAAGCTGAAAACTCAAGCCCGAAAACCCATTCACCATATGTATTTTAC
>CAKQVC010000319.1 GCA_934277655.1 uncultured Clostridia bacterium | reverse complement strand
GTAATCATCAACAATACATTCCAGCACCTTATCCGCCGCTTCTCCCGCGCCAAAAAAGATTGCAAACGGAATCACAAACAGCAAAGACCAGAACACCACCGCATGAGGCTGATGGCTCTCCCACCATTCTGCTTTTATCAAAGGCAGCACAGCGACACAAAGAAGCAGTCCGGCAAAAGGAATACAATATGCCAGCGAAATACTCTCCGCCGCCCCGTCTGCCGCCAGTGCTGTCATTGGAAATGCCATGAAGAAAAAGGCAATGGCTTCCAACAGCGAAACAAACTTTTTCAAGACTCTTTCCTCCTCTATAAATCAGATTTTTATGTATCAATGAGAATTGCACTTTTTTACATGCAAGGTAGAATTGTAGCACGTTTTGAAAAAATTGCAACAATTGATATTTTCTTCACAGGAGGATGAATGAATGATTATTTACTTGGATCCCAGACACCATCCTTATTTACATAATAACCATCCGGTGTCCACTCATCCATGTAAAGGGAACCATATGGACGTCCTACGCCTTCCATGTAAGACCATTTTTTTGATTCTTCATCGTAGGTCCATGTCGGCTGCGGAGCATATGGATTCAAGTACATGTAGCCCCAATCTGCAATCCACTGCCAGTCTGTCAGCATCTCTCCTGTGATCTGATCCAGATAATACCATTTATCATCCTGGGGTTCCAGATACCAGCCAGTCTTCATGCCAGCGTTTTCATCTACATAATACCATTTGCCCGCACTGTAATCATAAACCCAGCCAGTCCGAAGATATCCATCCGCGCCAAATGCCCACCAGGCATTTCGGATCTTCTTCCATGCAACCTGTTCTACAAATTTTCCTGTTGCAGGATCCTGAACAGTCTTTCCAGAGAAATAAGTACCATTTACCAAACGATATTTCCACCCAGTACCTTCTTTTACCCAGGCATCTCTCTCCTTATCCCGGCTGGAGTTGTCATTCTCATGCGAATTCCCAGAATCAGATGTTCCCGGTTTCGTTGGCTCCGGTTTGGACGGTTCTGGATTCACCGGGTCTGGTTTCACGGGGTCTGGTTTCACTGGGTCTGGTTTCACTGGGTCTGGTTTCACTGGGTCTGGTTTCTCTGGGTCTGGTTTCACTGGATCGGTTTTATCTGCCTCTAATGTCCGAAGAATCACTGCCTCACTGGCTGCGGATGCCTCGTTATTTGTACCAGCCTTGACTCTCACATAGAAATGATACGCCGTTTCAGGCATTAATCCAGCAAATACTGGTGAATCCTGCCATTCTCCCTGATCCAGGCAATACTCCAGCTGACAGTCTTCTGAAATCGCTGTCTCATCCACAAAGGAAGCTGGTGCTTTCAGAGTGATACTGTTTTCTGTCTGTGCCGCTGCCAATGGCGCTTTCGGAGTCTTCGGCACAGATTTCCGGATGGTTAATCTCACCGTGATCGGATCAGCCATATAGTTTAGGTTACTCTCCGAAATACCGACAGTACAAGAATACGTTCCTGCATTCGTCGGCGGCATCTTACTTGAATAACTCGTTCCGTCTACACCTTCATATTGCACTTCATAATCATCCTGAAGAAGTTCTGAAATGTTTGTTCCGTTAATTTCTGCCAGAATCTGGTCATGAATCGACTTCGGAGTACCATCATAATCAACTTTTTTTGCGTCACCACTTAATACAACCTTCTGTTTTTCTCCAAAAATTACATCGGTTTCAATATCCAGCGCTGGCATTTTTAAGGATGCAGTCCAAATTCCATTGGATTCGGTAAATTTCGGTGGAAATACAACCGCAGTTAAGCCGCCGCTATAGGTAAAGACCACATTCTGATTCAGTACCTGCTGCATACGTCTGACACCTTCTTCTGTCAGTGTCGCTGTTATGGTCTCCCCAGCTTTCGCCTTATATGTATTCAACGTATAGTAAGAACGATTTCCTGGCTTCTGCGTAATGTTAAACTCTGCATTTTCGTCATTCTCAACATCAATATCCACGCTTACCATACCTGGGCCATCTAAGTATACCCAAAGTACCGGAAGCCCATCGGTATCATATTCCTCGCAATAATCGCCATTTGCTGAAAGTTCCGCTTTACTGCCCACCAGTTTTGGCGTAATTGGTGCGCCTTTATAGACTGACATTGATTTTACATCAAACTGCTTAAACTTTCTGCCATTGATGATAC
>CAKQVC010000318.1 GCA_934277655.1 uncultured Clostridia bacterium | reverse complement strand
GTATTATTTATCGTGATCTATATCTTCTATAACGTCAACTATGCTATGACCTGGGCAATGATGGATGAAGGCGCGATTCCGCAAAAATATTCCGGTACAGCTGCCGGTGTGATTTCCACGGTAGGATATCTGCCTGAAATTTTCTGTTCCCTGCTTGCAGGTGCGCTGATCGACAACAACCCGGGAGTAGCCGGATACAGACAGTATTTCGGATTCCTGATTGCGATGCTCGTTTTAGGTATTGTATTCGTCTGCGTATGGATCAAATACCTGAAAAAATTAAAGAAAAAGGAAGCTGATAACTAACATGGAAAAGAAACCATATTTAATGGAACGTGTTTATGTTGAAACACCGGTGGATACCGATGGGGACGGCAAACGGGATTTGATCGCAGTTTATCTGCGTCTGCCACATGAAACAACTTCAGGTACCAAAGTACCAGCTATTTTCATCGCAAATCCGTATATGATGACCTGCAATGAAGACTGGTATGTGCCTCACAATGTAGATCAGGAAGTCAGGGTATTCCCGGCACAGCAGATTACCGAAGATGAGATTCGCTTTGATTTTGCTGCCTACGAGGAAAAAATCACTTCCTGCATCAAAGAAGAACGGCAGACCATGGGTTTTGCGGAACATGCACCGATCGAGGCAGAACCGGAATTTGAATGTGTTTCAGATATTTACGAATATTTTAACGAAAGAGGATATGCAACCGTCCTCTGCGGTGGTCTTGGGACCCTTGATTCGGAAGGCTTTACCCTGACAGGCTCCCGGGAAGAAGTACTGGCTTTCAAATCTGTCATTGACTGGCTCAATGGAAGATGCCGGGCTTTTACCAATAAGACAGATAATATCGAAATCAAAGCCTCCTGGTGTACCGGGAATGTGGCAATGACTGCTAAATCATATCTTGGAACGATGTGCATCGGTGTGGCGACTACAGGCGTAGAAGGGCTGAAAACAATCATACCGGAAGCTGCCATTTCCAACTGGTATGATTATTATCGCACCGGCGGGCTAAACCTGCCGGCACTCGGATGGCAGGGCGATGATCTGGATATTTTGGCTAAATACTGTTTCAGCAGGGCAAAGGACCCGGCGGATTACGCAAAAGTGAAAGCTGCTTATGATGCGGCATTACAGGATCTTGTAGCCGGAGAAGACCGGGATTCTGCAAATTACAATCGTTTTTGGGATGAACGGAACTATCTGAACCTGGTAGACCATATCAAGGCTTCTGTTTTCATCGTTCATGGTATCAATGACTGGAACGTGAAGACAAACCAGTGTATTCCGTTCTTCAAAGAACTGGAGAAGCGAGGCATTCCTGTCAAAATGATGCTGCATCAAGGAACACACGTCTATATCCATACACTGCGTGATTCTCATATGTTGGACATTCTATATCGCTGGCTGGAGCATTACCTCAAGGGGATTGACAACGGCATTGATAACGAACCGGCTGTCCTTGTCGAAAGCGGCATAGATCAGGCTGTATGGATGCCGTCTGAAACCTGGCCGCCTGCAGGCTGTAAAGAGACAGAATTTCCAATCAGCGCCTGCGGAACGGCAGAGATTATTGATGATCTTGCCAGGACGGTTTACGACAAATCAAAAGACAACTTAAAAGAATGGCTCGACGAACTGATCTTAAACAATGATCCGAATTACCATAACCGTCTGAAATTTGTCTGGAATCCGTTTACCAAAGCAGCAAAAGGTGAGCAGGGCATACCTGCCTCTGCAGAGGAAGGCACGATGCAAACCGCCGACTTGAGGATTGCAGGCACTGTCAAGGTTTCGTTTGATGCTGCCATCGACAAAAAGACAGCCATTCTCAGTGCCATGCTCGTGGATCTTGGCGATGCTAAGCGAATCACCGAAGAGCAGATCAAGTACGAAGACGGAACTTATACCTTTGGCATCGAATCACAGCCATCACCGTATAAAGTGATCTCCCGCGGATGGCTCAATGCACAGAACAGAAGCTGCTTATGGAGCAAAGAGGAAATTGTGCCGGGTCAATCTTATCATTATGAAATCGATATGGTTCCAACCGATCACATGCTTGCACATGGACATCAGTTGGCATTGATCCTTTATGGTATCGATGCCGAGGCAACACAAAGACCAAAAACTGTGACAAAAATTCAGATTGATACAGAAAGCCTGCGCGTGGCTGTGCCATTCTTGCTTTAGG
>CAKQVC010000317.1 GCA_934277655.1 uncultured Clostridia bacterium | reverse complement strand
TATTTCTGCATAGCCTTGTAAGCTACTTCATTATCCAAAACACAAATCATTGTCGTTTCAATTTCATATGTATCCATTAACGAAATCAATTCGTCAGCATCCATTTTTACATTGGCCCATCCGCCAATATATCCTAAATGTGCATGTGCATCGATTTTTTTCATGCAACAACTCCTTGTAAAGATAGCACTTTAGATTTTGCCAAAACATTCGCAACGATCGCATAAATAACTAGACCCATAATCGTTTGAGCTAAAAGTCTAGGTACAGACGCAAAGGCGACTGCTGCTTTAAATAAAGGAATCTTAAATAATGTATATGCGAAACATTGAAACAAGCCACCAAGGCTAGCCCCAATAATCCAATCAAGTTTTTCATTATTTCCCTTTTCAAGTATAACACCCATGATATATCCCATGATGAATTTAAAGATAAAAGTTGGAAGTACCCAAATCATGGCTCCAGTCAATAAATCACTTAATGCTGCACCTAATCCTGCAGCTAAAGCACCATCCTTTTTACCTAAATAAAGTACAGCTAAAAATGCCATACAATCTCCCATATGTGTATATCCTCCAGTTGCCGGATTTGGAAGCTTAATTGTGAATGTACATACAAAGATTAATGCGATCATTAAAGCGGTTTTTGCGATTCTTTTTGTCGTTTCATTTGTCATAATCATTTCTCCTTTTAAAAACTTGTCCCTATATTAGCATTTTACTGTATCCTTTAAAATATACAGTTTTAACTTAATTTTAAGGGACAGTAATTTAAGAAACATTTAAGGATTACATGTTTTAATAAATCCATGAAAAAATTATTAATATCACTCTTATTGATTTTTTGTATAGGATGCACCTTTACATTTCTCAATGAAACAAATATAAACATTTCTGCCAAAAGCACAAAAGAAACCATTATGATCGATGCTGGTCATGGAGGTTGTAGATAACGCAAGTGATGAAAACAACGAAAATACAAGGAGAAAGGCAACTGTTGTACCTATTAAAATAGAATATGTGTGAGAGGACAAGCCTTTCAATAATGTAGACGTTCAGAAATGAGCGTCTATTTTTATACCCAAAATGAAAGGAGCATTAGATTTATGAAAAAGACATGGAAACGATTGTGTACGGGCTTCTTAGCTCTTGCAACTGTCGTTACTGCTTTACCGACTACACCCGTTCATGCAGAAAGCAAGCAATACTGGACGGAAAGTGCAGAGCGTGTCGGTATCATTGAAAAAGTAATGAATGACGGTTCTATCGGTTCGACATTCAATGAGGGCATGATGAAAGTCGAGGGCGAAACTGCCTATTGTATTGACATCAATACAGATTTTAAGAACGGCTACAAGACCAGAGCTGACGCAAGCTCACGCATGAGTGCCGACCAGATTTCAGATGTGGCGTTATCCTTAGAGTATGTCAAACAGTATGGCGAAGCTCACAAGGAATTGAACTATAAACAAGTTTATCTGTTGGAACAATGTGTAGTCTGGCAGAGATTGAGCGTACATCTTGGCTGGCAATGTGATAACGTGCGAGCTTCTTATGATGAAATTCCAAAGGCAACGCAGGACGAAGTTTTCGCTGGTGCAAGAACTTTTGTCAAAGAGAATAAAGGACGCTATAAATGTGGCGGTTATATCTACTCTGGCGAGGGGCAGGAATTGGGACAATTCTGGGCGAAGCTGAATGTTGGAAATGCGAAACTGCAAAAGACTTCCAGTAATACCAGCATTACCGACGGTAACGGGAATTACTCTATCGCTGGTGCAACATACGGTGTCTTTGCTGATAAGGACTGCACGAAACAGCTTGCCACCCTTACGACTGATGAAAACGGAGATACAGATATTGCAGAGGTAAAAGCAGGGACAGTTTATATCAAGGAATTATCCGCACCAGCAGGATATAAAGTGGATAAAACAGTCTATCCATTGACAATCAAAGCTGGCGAAACAGCAACCTTGAACGTATCAGATACACCGAAAGTAACGGACACTTTGATTGAGCTTTTCAAGATTGATATGGAAACACAGAAAGACAATCCGCAAGGGAACGCTTCTTTAGCAGGTGCGGAATTTACATGGAAGTATTATGCTGGCTTCTATAACAAAGACAATCTCCCTGCCGAAGCTACTCGTACATGGGTTACAAAGACAATCGCTGAAACTGACAGCGACGGGACAATCCACTACATCACAAAA
>CAKQVC010000316.1 GCA_934277655.1 uncultured Clostridia bacterium | reverse complement strand
ACAGAAGACTGTAAAGAAGATCGACGAAGCTTATGACTTCATGAGAAGCATTGGTGAATCCGGCAAACCGATTCTGTTCGTAGGAACAAAGAAACAGGCTCAACAGGCTATCGTTGAAGAAGCAAAGAGATGCGGACAGTTCTACGTAAGCGAAAGATGGCTTGGCGGTATGCTGACCAACCACAAGACAATCGCTAAGAGAATCCAGAGACTTAACGACATCCACAGAATGGAAGAAGACGGAACTTTCGAAAAGCTTTCCAAGAAAGAAGTTATCAAACTGAGAACTGAAATGGAAAAGCTGGAAAAATTCTTAGGTGGTATCAAAGACATGAAGGGTATGCCTGGTGCATTATTCATCGTTGACCCTAAGAAGGAAAGAATCGCAGTAAAAGAAGCAAGAATTTTGGGTATTCCTATCATTGGTATCGTAGATACAAACTGTGATCCTGATGATGTTGATTACGTAATTCCTGCAAACGATGATGCTATCAGAGCGGTAAGATTGATTGCCGGCAGAATGGCAGACGCTGTTATCGAAGCTAACCAGGGTGAAAGCTTTGATGAAGGAACTCCTGCAGAAGAAGCACCTGCAGAGGCAGCTGAAGAAGCACCTGCAGAAGCTTAGTCAGAAGACAAACCGAAAATAAAAATCACAGGAGGAAAATAAAATGGCTGTAACTGCTCAGATGGTAAAAGAATTAAGAGAAATGACTGGCGCAGGCATGATGGACTGCAAAAAGGCATTAGTAGAAGTTGACGGCAATATTGAAGCTGCTGTTGACTATTTGAGAGAAAAAGGACTTGCTAAGGCTGCTAAGAAAGCTGGCCGAGTTGCTGCAGAAGGCCTTGTAAAGATTGCTTTCTCTGATGACTGCAAGACAGCTGCTATCGTTGAAGTAAACTCAGAAACAGACTTCGTTTCCAAGAACGAAGAGTTCGTTGCATTTGTTGAAGATCTTGCAAAACTTGCACTGACTGCAGAAACGAATGACATCGAAGCTTTCAAGGCAATGGCCTATGAAGGTGCGACTGTAGCTGATGCTTTAACTGCAAAGATCGCAAAGATTGGCGAAAACATGTCTATCAGAAGAATTGAAAAAGTATCCGGAGACGTTATCGCATCCTACATCCACGGCGGCGGAAGAATCGGCGTTATGGTTGTAGGTAGCGGTGAAGCAACCGATGCAGTTAAGGAAGCATTAACAAATGTTGCAATGCAGGTTGCTGCTATGAATCCACAGTATGTAAGCAGAAACGACATTTCTGCAGAGGAACTGGCTAAGCTCAGAGAGATTACGCTGGAAAGTGCATTAAATGATCCGTTCTCCCTGCCGAAGCCGATCTTAAACGAATTGTTAGACAAGGCTGTTGCAGGTGTATGGAGCGATGAAGATGTTGCAGTTCTGGAAGAGAAGAGAAACGATAAGCACTTTAACTTTAACTACTTACCGAACTTCCTTTCCGAGAATGCAAAGAACCAGCTTGCTGAACTTGCTGTTGCAGATAAGGAAGCTATCTCTGCAAACAAGATCTTCCTCGGACTTGTTGAAGGTCGTATCTCCAAACAGCTAAAGGAAATCTGCCTGCTTGATCAGGTTTATGTAAGAGCAGAAGATGGTAAGCAGACAGTTGCGAAATATCTGGAATCCGTAAGCAAGGATCTTTCCATTGCGAAGGCAGTACGTTTTGAAGTAGGCGAAGGTATCGAAAAGAAAGAAGAAAACTTCGCAGAAGAAGTAGCTGCTCAGTTAAAATAATTCGCAAAAAAGCTTAAGCGATTTCCTGGAAAATAAGGAATTTACAACCAAATGGCAGGCGAACCGCCCGCCGTGTGCGAGAGCACAAACAATTTTTTCATCGTCAACAACACGAAGACCTCGCAGGATCATGGATTTTGCGAGGTCTTTTTGAGCGGAAATGCAGATGGGATATTGCGAAGTGCTGTGATTTCGATTATAATGTTCATACCTCAACAAGAAAGTCCCCGGGTATAGGGGGGCGTCGTGAGATAGAGAATGCACTGCGGAGAAAATGAGGAGAAGATGGGGAAACATACGGAGTTGACCGACGGCGGACTGCGCAGTCTGGTCGGAACAAGAAAATTTTATAAAAAGGTTTTACTGGTGGCGGTGCCGATCATGATCCAGAACGGCATCACCAATTTTGTCAGTCTGCTCGACAATATCATGGTCGGACAGGTGGGTACGGAGCAGATG
>CAKQVC010000315.1 GCA_934277655.1 uncultured Clostridia bacterium | reverse complement strand
ATCCATCGGTTACATTCATTTCCAGAATATCCCATCTGACTGTTTTGGTAAAATTCTCCAATGATTCGAAAACACCGTTTAATCCATCCGTGAGGGTAAGTGCAATTTCAGAAAAATCCACTTTATCAAAAAGTCCATTTACAGTCTTTCCAAGAGCTTTTCCTATCTCTGCCCATCCTGTTAAACCGACATCGTTTTTCTTAGACATGTCGGTAACAAAGCCATTCAGTAAGTGCCAGGAGATCATGAAATAGTTGCCGAGAAGGTTGCCAAGCTCCGTCCAGCTTATTTCCCTGACAGCTCCTTTTAATCCCTGTGAAAGCTTACTTCCGAGCTGTTTGAAATCAATACCGCCGTTTCCGATCAGAAGATTTGCCGTTCGTATTGCAGTATTAATTCCGGCACCTATTGTTCTGCCTAACAGGTCAAAATCCAGATATTTCACCAGACTATTAAATGTTCTGGTAAAGGCTCTTACAAATTTCGTAATTTTAGGTCCGACTTTCTTCCAACTGATAGCGTCATAAACATGCCGCATCCCCTTATTGATCTCGTCAGCAAGGAATTTTCCCAGACCTTCCCAATCCTCTGATTTTATAAACTTCTTGATCTTATCGGCTAATTTTTTGATTTTGTTCTCAATTGGAACTTCCTCAAACATCTGATCCGGTGCAGGTGCTGTGTATCCACCATCTCCTGAGTTTCCGCCTGAATCATTGTTTGCTTCAGACTCATATCTGGCCATCTCGTCCAGAGGACTTAAATACCGCTTAAGTGCTTTGGCTGCTTTCTCTGCATTCGTCGCTGTCTTTCCAAGTCCTGCTGCATAATTTTCCTGAACTTTGACAGCTTTTGTAAATGTTTTCTGTCCTGTGAGTGATGCAAAAAACATTCCTACATACGTAGCCGCCCGTGAGAGCATGTCAATGAAGCTGCTCAGGATTGGTGCTATTACCATCAGAATCGGTGCGAACGCAGTTGCTAATGAATTTTTCAGCCGTGTCAATGAAGACATCAAAAGGGATATATCTGCATTTGTTCTCTGAGAATACTGTGCCAGATTTTGAAATCCGGTTGTTACTCCACTCATGGCACCAGATATTCCCCTGAACACTGCTGCCATCAGCAATGACGTTGCAAGCATCCGTTTTAATGAAAACGTGCTCTTATTTGCTGTTTTATGTATTGCAAATATACCGGAAGAAATTCTTTTCAATCCACTGATTATCGCATTGGAAGATATCTGTAATAATCTTTTTACAAGATTATTTGCAGCCTGTGCCGCCTCGTAGATTTTTCTCCTGATTCCATCTAATCCGAACGTAATCATCTTCCCTGAGAATTTCTGAGTTGCCTTTGTAAATGTCTCCATCTTTGATCCTGCTTTAAGAGCCGCTTCCCCACATGACTTAATTTTCTGTTCAATTGATGCGTACGATGTTTCAAGCCTGTTACCCATGTCCTGAAGTTTCTGTTCTTCTGCTGTAAGTTTTGCTGAGACACTCTGATAATTCTGCGTGTTTTCAGGATTTACATAAGCTGTTCCTGATTTACGCATCTCTTCCTGTTTTCGCTCTACTTCTTCCATTTTGAGTATTACAGAATTCAGTTCTTTTTCGACTTCTTTAAAACCAAGTGACTTCTCTGATACACCCATTTTTGACCATTCACTTAATTTACTTTCAAGTTCTGCGGACTTTTTATAGAGACTGTCCATCTCCTTTGTCAGATTTTTGTAACTTTCTGTTTCAACCTTCTGGGCAGACAGATCTTTAATTTTCTGCTTAAGCTCATCAACTTTCTGTGCCTGCTGCACATATTGATTATTTAATTTCGACAGTGCATCAATCTGTTTCTGAATTGCAAGCCTCGTCTTCTCTCCAATATTCTTTTCCAACGAGGAAGTTGCACGTTTTGCAGATTCTTCTACTTCTCTGATGCCTACTTTCAGGCCTTTTTTATCAATTGCTGTATCAATTGTAATCGTTCCGTCTGCCATATTGTCACCTTGTTTTCTTCCTATAACCCAGCAACTCTCTCAGTGCATCTTTTTCTTCCTGTGAACGTTCCCTGCTGTTATTTTTCAGATCAATTAGTTTCTTGTTGTTCCTGTAAAATTCTGCTTCCCATTTTTCCAGTTTTTGATTTTTGGCTTTTTTCTGCCGGATCATGAGCACCTGATGAAACAGCCCTTCATAGATTTCAAGATATGCACCCATAAAAGTCCACCAG
>CAKQVC010000314.1 GCA_934277655.1 uncultured Clostridia bacterium | reverse complement strand
GATCAGGCCTCTATGAGAGAAGGTGGTCGCAGAGAAGGGCTTGCAGAAGGGCTTGCAGAAGGGCTTGCAGAGGGAGCTGCACAAGAAAAGCGGAAAATTGCAAAAGTAATGAAAGACAGAAAGCTTTCTCTTGACGAAATTGTAGAGATTACGGGTCTGTTACCGGAGGAAATCGAAAAGCTGTAGATGCATACAGGAAGTTTTGCAAAATCGAATAGAAAATTCATTACAAGACATACAATACGACAAAAGCACCTTGCGGAGCGGCACTCATTTATGAGCGCCATGTGCACATAGAAATCTTTGATTTCGTTATATGCACTTTTGTCCAGCGCCGGCAAGCTCAGTCCTATGACTATGCGGGTATGACCTTGCAAAAAACAAGAACAAAAAATAAACAAACTATCTCTTTACAACAGAGATGCAATCGTGTAAAATTTTACTGAGTGGAAAATATCATTCTGATTTATACAGAATAATGACAAAAGTTCCTTGCGGCGTGTTACTTGGAAATGAGTGAACTGCGTATATAGAAAGCTTTGATTAGGTAAAGGGGTGCTTTTGTCCCGACAACTGAAAATATATGACATTGAGCACAACTAACGGAAGTAGGGTGAGATTCCCTGACTGTTTCTCAGCAACCGTAATGTACGCGAAATCTTTTTCCTTGGTTTCACAGGGAGAAGGATGCATAATAAGTCGGGAGACGAGTTGTGGCTCGAATGTTTTAACTTCTGAGGCAAGATAAACATTCAATGGAAAGGAAACTGAAGGGAAAGATGTTTTGTTACAGCGACAGGAAATCTGCGGAGGGGCACAATCCTAATATAGGAAGAGTGATTTCAGGAAAGGATAAGACTATCGAAAATCACACTTTAGAATTACACTGTTGAAGCATGCAGACTGCCAAAGAAGGCAGTCTTTTTTGTTGTATAGATTTTTGTCAGTGAAGGAAAATACAAAACGCAAATGTTACGAGAAAATCAGATCCTCATAAGGATTTCCGTCAACTGTAATATTATGAAAACAAATTTTCATCCTTAGTATATATGCATATATGCGGCAGTATCGACAGGTGGTGCTGCCGCAACAGGCAAGATTTAAGAAAAGAACCATGAATAATATCGAGACATCGAGTATGTAACAAAAAAATTGTTAAAAAGAAGGCCGAGAACGCTGTGGAAAGAAAGGAGGTGCATCAAAAGAAGCAGATGATTCCGGCAGATTTAGATAAAGCGGAGAGAACACTTTTCGCATGATAAGGATAATTTCTCGAAATATGAGAGAAAGTTATTTAACGGATAATTATAATAACAGGGAGAAGAGTAATTTATGAAAACAAAGAATAAAATGGTCAGCCGGGTTCTGACACTGCTTCTTGCCGTCATCATGGTATTTACAAACATGAATTACGGCATATGGGGGGATGCAGAAATCGCCTGGGCTGGTGAAGCAGAAGACGCAGCAAAATATCTGCAGAAAAATTATGTGGATGGAAATGCAGCTATTACCACAGATAAAGCGGTGAAGAAAGAAAGCAATCTTGCATATACTGTTTCAGCAAAAACAGCTTCTGGTAATGATAGAACTAGTTTATCCTTAAAAAAAGTAACGAATGAAAAATACAAAACGTGGTATAGCTTTTCGGTCAATAATTATGTAACTTTAAAAAACCAGGCCGAAGGTTATTGTAACCTGTATGTGAAAGTCCCAGAGAATACTTTCACTTTGGAGGTAACCCTAAATATTTATGATAAACAAGCTTCAGAAACAGACATAGAAAGTGGAGTGGCAACTCCATTGGCAACGCAAGTCTTCACATTACAGTTTGCAGCAAAACTAAAAACTTATCAAGTGAAGATTAAACCGATCGATAGTGAAAGCAATAGTGCTATTGAGTCTGCAAAAGTGACTTTATACAAGACTTACTCTTGGAGTGATCCAGTTAATTCAACCGAAGGAGTCTATACTTTAGAAGAAGGCATTTACAAGGTTGATGTGGAGGCCGATGGGTACCAAACAATCAAAGGAAAAGAAATTACACCAACCGGTGATGGAACGATCCAGATCTCGATGCAGAAGAAAGCGTTCAGTGCCATTACCTTCTCTGTGAAAAATCAGCAGGGAACGGAGATCGATGCACCGACAATCACCGTAAAAAAAGGTTACTATGACACGATTAAAGTGCAAACAGATGGGAGCTACCAATTAGAAAATGGTGTAGCATACAGCTATAC
>CAKQVC010000313.1 GCA_934277655.1 uncultured Clostridia bacterium | reverse complement strand
GCCATGCGGTCGGGGTAGCCGATACTTTTATAGATGTCATCCGGAACTTCGGGGAGACTGTCCACATTTTCGAGCATAAAGATATCCGGATTCATGAGCAGATACAGGCTTCCGCATTCATGTCTGGTGAGCCATGTATGCAGATGGTCTGCCAGTTCAGTGAAACTGTTGCAGTCAAGAAGAAAACGATCCAGTTCCATCATCCAGTTGAGCATATTTCCCTGACGGACTTCTGCCATGATCTGACTGGAAACATATTTTCCGGGATCAGCAGGAAAGAGGGAGGTGCACCCACTGCTTTCGCGGTATATACAACGGGTAGGCGAAAACACCTGCGAAGATTTAGCGGTGCCATTCCAGACATCAGCAAGAAGCCCCAGTGCATTATACATAATATGCGCTTTGGAAAATTCAACAGTCGTGATAGGCGGATAAAAGTTTATGGCCCTTGTGGCATTGTCGAATCCGGTTACAAGAAAGTTGTCCGGAACAGAAAATCCTGCTTCCTGTGCTGCAAGACAGACGCCGGCAGCAATGTTATCGTTGGCACACACAAAAGCATCAGGAAGAAGCTCTTTGTCCTGAAATGCAGCAAAAGCTCTGAGGCCTGTCTCGACTTCATAATTATGTTCATATATGCGGTTCGGATCGAAAGGGATGCCATGTTTGCTGAGCGTATCCCTGTAGGCAAGAAAACGCTGCTGATTTTCATAATTTCCGATGATTCCGCCGACATAATTGAGCTTTGTGCAGCCATGTTCAGCGATCAGATGTTCCACCAGAGAGCAGGTTGCATGGTAGTCGTCAATTCCGGAGAAGTAAAGATCCGGTATTTTATCCAGAAGAGAAATGACAGGGACCGAGGCTCTTCGGGCACGGATTATGATTTCTTCCTTAAGTTCGTGATCGGAAATAAGAGCAAGATCCAGAAGAATTCCATCGAAGTCTGACAAGCGGGGAAGTCGAAAAATGTTATATTCTCCGATATTATAGCTTTGATCCTGACTGAAATTTCCAAAACAGTGAAAAATATATAAATCTATATCAGAATGATGGTCAGAGATATAGCGTCGATATCCATGAAGCCATTCATGGGTAAGATATCGGGCCTGGCCATTTGTGATAAATGCGATTTTTTTCATGCTAATACTCCCACAGAATGATAATTGTATTTATTATACCAAAATTTGACGAAAAAAACCAGATTTTTGTGCAATTATATACAAAAAAGGGCGGTCTGTGAAAGCCGCCGGATTTTGTTTTATTTTGGCTCTTTGCCGGCGGCGAAGACCATCATCATTTCGTTGGTAAGGCTGCTGTCGTTATCCTGACCAATAATTTTGTCGCGTTCGAACCACTCTGCAATGGAAAGCTCTTCGTGATCTACGGTCAGTGTGTCATCACCGTCTACATCACAGAAAAATCCAAAGAGCAGAGTGCCGGAGAAGGACCATGGCTGACTTTTGTAGTAACGGAGATTTCTGACTTTCAGACCGACTTCTTCCATAACTTCCCTGTGAACGGTTTGTTCGATTGTTTCGCCGATTTCTGCGAAGCCGGCGATCAGAGCGTATTGTTTGAAGCTTCTGCCTTCATATTTGGAACAGATGATCCTGTCACCGTTGGTGATGCCGACGATCACAGCCGGCATCAGAACCGGATATTCCTGACGTCCGCAGGAAGGGCAGTACATCATACGTTCTTTCGTATCGTGCTTCATTGGTTTTCCGCAGCAGCCGCAGAAGCGCCGGTTTTTGTACCAGAAAAAGAGCTGGTAACCGGTGATGGCAGCGAATGCCAGATACTTTGGCTCTGCGCCACGGAGAATACGTACATCGTAAAATGCATAACCAGGCAGCAGGGCAGGGTCGAGATTTGGAATCAGATAAAAACGTTCCTCATCGATTGAAAAAAGATAGATATAATTGGTATAAAGATCCGGGATTTTTTCTTCAAGTTCTTTAAAATGCGGAAGATGGAACGGGTTATCCGCATTTTCGCAGTCTCCACTCGCCTGAGAGAGAAGCACGCTTCTTCCATCGTAGACAAGAAGGGTGCTGTCGGCATCCGGCGGAACCGGTTTGTATTCATTGTGATATGTATGTGGTGCGATATCCTGTATCATAAAAACCTCCTGAAAACAAAGTATGCTTTTATTTTTTTGCTTTGTAGGATGAATTATCATCCGATAACGTTCAGACCATATTTAAGTATAGGGGAGACAGGGATAAAAAGCAAGTCAGTGGTTACTGTTTACAGGTAGTATTC
>CAKQVC010000312.1 GCA_934277655.1 uncultured Clostridia bacterium | reverse complement strand
TTAAACGAATAGAAATGCATGGCTTTAAATCTTTTGCGGAACCGGTTGTAATTGAATTTCATGAAGGTGTGACCTGTATTGTGGGACCAAACGGCAGCGGCAAGAGCAATATTAGTGATGCGATTCGATGGGTGCTGGGTGAGCAGAGTCCCAAAATGCTGCGAGGAGGCAAGATGGAGGAAGTCATCTTTGCAGGAACCGCAAGCAGAAAATCCAGGGGCATGGCTGAGGTAACGCTGGTTATCGACAACAGTAGCGGACTTCTTGACATAGACTACAATGAAGTTGCCATTACAAGAAGAATGTACCGGTCCGGGGAAAGTGAGTACATGATCAACAATAATCAGTGCCGCTTAAGAGACATTAAAGAACTGATCATGGATACCGGCATCGGTGTAGACGGGTATTCAATCATTGGTCAGGGAAAGATTGCAGATATTGTAAGCAACAAGCCGGAGAGCCGAAGAGAGATCTTTGAAGAGGCGGCAGGTGTTGTGATGTATAAAAGCCGTAAGAATGAGGCAGAGCGTAAGCTTGAAAGTACAACCGGCAATCTGGACAGGGCAAATGATATCATCGGCGAAATTGAGGGAAGAATCGATGGACTTCGGGAGGACAGTGAGAAAGCAAAAGAATATCTGAAACTGAGGGAACGTTATCAGGAACTGGAGATCAATATTACGTTAAAAAACGTAGAAAAGCTGGAACAATCCAATCAGGCAATCGCTGAAGATGTAAAGAACCTTACAGTGTCCGTCGAGGAATTAAGCATAAAGAAGAAACAACTGGATGAAGAGCTTCTGGCAGGAAGACAGAAAAGTGAAAATCTGGAGCAGCTGGGCACGGAAGCCAGAGATAATCTCCTTACGAAAACACAGGAATTGAATAATCTGACAAACAGGAGCCAGTTGGATGATGAGAAGATCAATACGATTAAAAGAGATTCCCAGAGACTGGAAAAAGAAATTGACGATCTGGATCAGCGGTTGGACAGGGAACTGGAGAGTATTGCTGTATTGCAGGAAAAGCAAGAAGAAGTTGCAGGCAATTTAAGGGAGGAAGAAGCAAATCTTCAGGAAA
The DNA here is from genome assembly GCA_934277655.1 of uncultured Clostridia bacterium. Lineage (GTDB taxonomy): Bacteria > Bacillota > Clostridia > Peptostreptococcales > Anaerovoracaceae > CAG-238. The sequence goes on along the minus strand of CAKQVC010000312.1, from coordinate 1,209 downwards.
AAATCCAGGCCTATAACAATGTGACGACTCAGATACTGGAGCTTTCGGGAAAAACGGAGGATGCCAGAAATGAAATGTATCGTCTCCATAACGAAAGTTCGTCAGCCAAAAGCGAAGCCCGCAGCATGGAAAGTTACAGGGAGTCTTTGGAAAAACGCAGACAGCAGCTACTTTCCGAGGGCGAAGAAGGTGAGCACAACACAAAAGAATATCAGAAAAACAGAGAGACAGAATCCAGGATAGAACAGGAAAATACAGAGAAGGCAGAGAGACTGAAACAGGAAATTTCCCAAGCAAAGCAGCAGGTCAGCAGTCTACAGCGCGAAATCAGTATTCTCTCTAAATCAAACGATGATGCGCGGATCAAAGGCAGCCAGCTTTCGGCAAGAAAAAAGACCATCGAAGAAATGGAGCATAATTACGAGGGCTATAACGGAGCTGTCCGTTTTGTGATGAAAGCAGGGATTACCGGCATCGAGGGGGTAGTTGGTGACCTGATGGAAGCCCCGGCGGGATATGAGACGGCACTGGAAACAGCATTGGGCGGTGCGTTGCAGAATATCGTGTGCCGGAAAGACCAGGATGCAAAAAAAGCGATCGCTGCTCTGAAAAATAATAAAGCCGGAAGACTGACATTCCTGCCGATGGAATCGGTGCGGGGAAATAAAGCATCAGTCAGTGAGACCGTCAAAACCCATGAAGGCTTTATAGGCATGGGATGTGATCTGGCAAAATATGATGAAAAATACAGAGGAGTCTTTCAGTATTTACTGGGACGTGTCGTTGTTGTCGATCATATGGACAGTGCTATTCAACTATCCAAGATTGCAGGAAACGGAATCCGTTTTGTAACGCTGGAAGGCGAGATCATCAACGCAGGTGGAGCTATTACCGGCGGAAAATATAAAAATGCAACGGCAAATCTGCTGGCTCGAAAAAGTGAGATCAGTCAGCTGGCAGCACAGGTGGAAGAGCTTCGAAAGCAATTCGAGGAGGGCAGAAACCGTGCAGATGAAAAAAATCAGGCTTGTAAAAAGCTTCAGGCAGATATTACTGCTATGGAAGAGGAAATCCGGCAGGCACAGTTTGCCGCTTCCGAATCAGCAACAAAAATTGCAGCAATGGATGAAAGTTTCAAAAATATTTCCCAGTCGATGAATCGGCGGGAGCGTGAACTGGAAGCTATTGCTAAAGATATTGAAAATGTAG
>CAKQVC010000311.1 GCA_934277655.1 uncultured Clostridia bacterium | reverse complement strand
CGCTCTTCTTAGTTTCAGCTCACTGTAGCAGCCCATTGCATCCAGAAGTTCTGCCACTGCATTCTCAAAGAAACGGGACTGCATTCCTGTTGCACCTACGCTTCCGATTTCTTCTTTGTCTACGAGCAGACAGCATGAGGTGCGTTTCGGTGCTTCCATTTCAAGCATTGCAAGCAGAGAAGTATACGCGCAGACTCTGTCGTCCTGGCCGTAAGCCGCGATCATACTTCTGTCAAGGCCACACTCTCTTGCCTTACCTGCCGGTACGATTTCAAGTTCAGCAGAAAGGAAATCCTCTTCTTCTATGGCATATTTCTCTTTGAGGATATTCAGTACATTCTGTTTCACTGCCTCTTTCTTCTTATCATCCGGAAGATCCTTTAATGGTCTGCTTCCGATCAGAATATCAAGATTCTCTCCCTCAATTACTTCGGCAGCTTTTTTCTGCATCTGCTTTCCTGCCAGATGAATCAGAAGGTCTGTAATATATACGATTGGATCTTCTTCATCTTCACCAATATTTACCTCTGCTACACTTCCGTCTTTCTTTACTACTACTCCATGGATTGCAAGTGGAAGTGTTACCCACTGGTATTTCTTAACACCTCCATAGTAATGAGTATCCAGATATGCGAGGTCTGTATCTTCATAGAGAGGATTCTGTTTTACATCAAGACGCGGAGAATCGATATGTGCACCCAGAATGTTCATTCCCTCTTCAATATCATCCTGACCGATATGGAAAAGCGCAACGATTTTCTTCATTCCTACTGTATAAATTTTATCTCCGGCTTTCAGTTTCTCACCCTTTGCAGTCTTTTCTTCCAGAGATTCATAACCTGCTTCACGGGCTTCTTTCACGATCTGTGTCACGCATTCGCGTTCTGTCTTACCTGCATTAAGAAAGTTTCTATATGCTTTTGCAGCCTTTTCTAATTCTTTTTCTTCTGCTTCTGTATAAGAAAGCCATGCATTTCTACGTTCCATTTATGATTCCGCCTTTCTATCTGACGTTGCCGCCGTTTATTTTTTCGGCAACTATCTGACTCTAGTATTGCTTTTTCTATTATAAAACATCCTTCTTAATTTTTCCATACAATGATGTTAAGCTCAAAAAGTTTTTTATTCCTAACTTACTGTGTCTGGACAATCTTCTTAGCTTCTATTATAGTTATATTTAGATTCTACATAGCTGTTCACTTCGTTTCTCAATAATGTATCCCTAATTCCAGATCGCTTGCAGCAACAATGGAATTGAGGCTTGTATGTCTTGGAATTTTGGCATATACATGTCAAAACACTCCGCAGAATAACAGCGTGTAAAAAATAACAATCTATCAATTAATTCAGGAGGTTTCCACATGAATAATTCAGAAGAGCTGCGTCAGCAGCTTCATTCCATAAACAGAAAAAGTTATCCAGCCTACAAAGCTCTGAAAGGTGTCTATCATTTCGGAAATTATCTTCTTTCCATCGACCATGTACAGGGTGATCCTTTTGCATCCCCTTCTCACGTAAGCGTCCAGATTTCCCACACAGATGCCCGCTTTCCGAAAGAATATTATAAAAATTTTCTCTCCAGAACAACTCTTTGTGACTACCTCACCCGCCAGTTTGAAAAACAGGTCAGCCACTTTAGTTTCCGTGCAAAAGGCTCCGGTAAAAGCGGTCTTATCACAGTAAGCCACTGCGATCAGGAAATTCTTTCCCGAACAGCGTGTGAAATCAATGAAAAGGGCATAACCGTCCGTTTCTTTGTAGGCTTTCCTGCCAATGGACGTACCATTAACGCCACAGAACTGGAAAAAATTCTTTTTGATTTCCTGCCTGTATGTGTTCGCAAATCTTTCTTCTATTGCAGTCTTGATGCACAGAACCTGTTAAATTATATGCAGCTTGCCGAAGATCAGGAATTCATCCGTCATGAACTGTCCTGCCGAAATCTCTGCGCATTTGTAGCTGATGGTGCTATTCTTCCCAGAGAAAGCGGCATTTCTTCCCGCCCTATGAAGGATTCCATCCCTTTCAATTCTCCTGAAAGTCTGCGTATTTCCATGGAGCTTCCACACCAAGGAACAATCACAGGAATGGGAATTCCAAAGGGAATCACTTTGATCGTAGGCGGTGGTTATCATGGCAAATCTACTCTTCTGAATGCGCTTGAACTTGGCGTATATAATCATATCCCAGGAGATGGACGCGAATATGTAATCACAGATAACACAGCTGTTAAGCTTCGTTCTGAGGAAGGCCGTTTTATCAAAGATGTCGATATTTCTCTCTTCATCAATGACCTTCCAAATAAAAAAGATACCCAT
>CAKQVC010000310.1 GCA_934277655.1 uncultured Clostridia bacterium | reverse complement strand
GGGGGCGGGCTTTATGTATCTGAGCTATCGCTACACGGTGCAGGAGAAGAAGCAGAACCTGGAGGAAGTGGGCGAATACGTCAGCAAGCTCACCAGCCAGATGGTGGACGGGACAAACCAGCTCAAGGATGAGGATTACCTGGCCTGCCTGAGCATCATCTCCGGCATCGCAGGCAATGACCTGATACTTTGCCAGCCAGACGGCACGGTGCAGTATCTGTATAACGGTGACAATCAGACCGATACCAAATTGACAGGCAAGAAGGTGGATGAGCGTACCCTGCAAAAGGTCATCCAGGACAAACGCTACTCCGGCACCACCGACTTAGGAGTGTACGCCAAGCCTAAATTTGTGGTGGGGATGCCCCTGTATCTGTCCGATGGACAAACGCTGGGTGGGACGGCGTTTCTGACCTCGGATATGAGTCGGCTGACCGGCCTGTGGCGAGATCAGGCCATGATCTATCTGGCCACCGCCATCGTGGTACTCTGTTTCGCCTTCCTGTCCTGCACCTTTGCCGGCTTCCAGCAGCTGAAGCCCCTGAAGGAGATGGCGGACATCGTGCGGCGGTTCGGCATGGGCGAGTACGACCTGCGCATTGGCGACCGAGGCCGTCACGATGAGCTGGACGAACTGGCCAACGCCTTTGACTCCATGGCAGACTCCATCGCAGAGACGGAGAGCCGCCGGCAGGAGCTGGTGTCCAACCTATCCCACGAGTTAAAGACACCCATGACCACCATCTCCGGCTTTGCCGACGGCATTTTAGACGGCACCATCCCCCCCGACCGGCAGGAGAACGCCCTGCGGGTCATCTCCTCGGAGACTCGGCGGATGAACCGGCTGGTGCGGCGGATCTTGGACTCCAGCCGCATTCAGGATCAGTATCAGAGTACCAATAGCTGCCAGCTCCGCTTTGACATTGTGGAGACCATGGCGCGGGTGATGATCAGCCTGGAGGGGCGCATCAACAGCCACGGGCTGGACATCGACGTGCAGTTCCCAGACACGCCCACCATCGTCTGGGGAGATCCGGATTCCGTGACCCAGGTCTGTTATAACCTGCTGGACAACGCCATCAAATTCTCTACTCGGGGGACGGCCATCCGGCTGAGCATCCAGACCAAGGGGCGCAAAGCCTATGTGTCTGTGCGCAACATGGGCGAGACCATCCCGCCGGAGGAGCTGGACAAAATTTTTGACCGGTTCCACAAGAGCGACCGCTCTCGGAGCCTGGATAAAGAGGGAGTGGGCTTGGGCTTGTATATCGTCAAGACCATCCTGAACAGTCTGAAAGAGACCATCACCGTGACCAGTGAGAACGGGGTGACCGAGTTCACCTTCACCCTGACCCTGGCGGAGTGAGTGGAGGAAGCCATATGAGTGCAGAGAAACACCAGGGAGCATCCCTGGAGGGGATGTTCCCCAAGCTGACGCCAGAGCAAGAGGCGCGGCTGAGACCGGTGACAGAGAAAGACGTGCTGCTCTCCCCAGAGGAAGCGGCAGCGCTGTCGGAGGAGGAACGGGTGGAAATGGAGACCATGCGCTGGAAGCAGGTGCCGCCGGAGGAGGGCAGCGATTACTGTCATCGGCTGGTATGGCATGGAAGAGAGGTCTGCACGGCCCGAACAAAGCCGTATTGCGACCGGTGCTGTCTGGCTGATATCTGCCCGAAAACAGGTGTATAAAAAGAAAAACAAAAATTTTTATAAGTGTCAAGAAAAAATACTTGACAGCAACGCGCCTTTCGTGTATGATAGCCAAGGTGATGTTATGGAAAGCATTGTAAAACAGAGTTTGCTTTATGATTTTTATGGAGAGTTGCTCACAGAGCATCAGCGCAGCATCTACGAGGATGTGGTATACAACGACATGTCCTTAAGTGAGATCGCCGAAGAGAACGGGATCAGCCGTCAGGGTGTTCACGACCTCATCAAGCGCTGTGACAAGACCCTGAGTGCGTATGAGGACAAGCTGCATCTGATCAGCAAGTTCCAGACTACCCGCCGCATGGTGGAGGAGATCCATAAAAAGACCAGGGTTTTCAAGGAAACAAAAGATGAAAGTCTGATCGACGAGATTGAGCAGATTTCCAACGACATCATGGAACTTTGATTTCGGCGTATGCCGTGATCGGTTCTGAACAGGAGGTTACCTATGGCGTTTGAAAGCTTATCCGATAAACTGCAGAACGTGTTTAAAAACCTGCGCGGCAAGGGCCGTTTAAGCGAAGCGGATGTCAAGACTGCGCTCAAGGAAGTCAAGATGGCTCTCCTGGAAGCAGACGTAAGCTTCAAGGTTGTAAAACAGTTCATAAGCTCCGTTCAGGAA
>CAKQVC010000309.1 GCA_934277655.1 uncultured Clostridia bacterium | reverse complement strand
GAATGAATGTATAGCCCTTTTCTTCTGCCAGCTGAGCTGCATAAGCTGCGGCTTCATCATATACGTTTCCGTAAAGAACGACTTCAGCCCCATAGCTTTTCGTTCTGTCCACTTTCATGAGCGGTGTTGTTGTCGGCATAACGATAACAGCCTTGCATCCGTATGCTTTCGCCGCATATGCCACGCCCTGTGCGTGATTTCCGGCAGACGCCGTGATCAGTCCTTTCGCTCTTTCTTCATCCGTCAGAGTGCTGATCTTGTAGTATGCGCCACGTAGCTTGTAAGCACCGGTTTTCTGAAGGTTTTCCGGTTTCAGATATATTTTGTTTCCAGTTTGCTCGCTGAGATAATCACTGTAGATCAGTTCTGTTTTTATTGCTACTTTCTTGACTACATCAACGGCTTCTTCAAAGTCTTTTAGTGTAAGCATCTTTGTTGTCCCATCCTTGTCTTTTCTATTTGATTGAATTCAGCAGTCCGCCTTTTTTGATGATATGATCGATAAATTCCGGGAAAGGCATTGCTTTATATTCTTTTCCTGTTGTGATGTCCGTAATCACGCCGGTTTCAAAATCAACACTTACCTCATCGCCTGCCTGGATTTCTTCTGCGGCCTCCGGACACTCCATAATAGCAAGTCCGATATTGATCGCATTGCGGTAAAAAATGCGGGCAAAAGATTTTGCGATGACGCAGGAAATTCCACATTCCTTAATGGCAATCGGCGCATGTTCTCTGGAGGAACCACATCCGAAGTTAAATCCGCCTACCATAATGTCGCCTGCCTTGGCATTCTGATAAAATGTTTCATCGACTGGCTCCATGCAGTGTTTCGCAAGTTCCTTGCTGTCTGCGGTGTTTAAATATCTTGCCGGGATGATGATGTCTGTATCAATGTTGTCTCCGTATTTGAAAACTTGTCCTTGTGCTTTCATTACATAACCTCCTTCGGATCGCTGATTTTTCCTGTGATTGCAGAGGCTGCCGCAACTGCCGGATTTGCAAGGTATACTTCAGAAAGGTTGTGTCCCATTCTGCCGATAAAGTTACGGTTCGTGGTTGCTACGCATCTTTCATGTTCTGCCAGGATACCCATGTAGCCGCCCAGGCACGGTCCGCAGGTTGGTGTAGAAACAGCACATCCCGCATCGATGAAAATGTCTAAGTATCCACGCTTGATGCATTCCTTGTAGATGGCCTGTGTTGCCGGGATCACGATGCATCTTACATCTCTGGCAACTTTCTTGCCTTTCAGGATTTCTGCAGCTGTCGCCATGTCTTCCAGGCGTCCGTTGGTGCAGGATCCGATAACGACCTGGTCGATCTTCACGTCTCCAACTTCGTCAATGGTCTTCGTGTTTTCCGGTAAATGCGGGAATGCAACCGTTGGTTTCAGCTGGGACAGGTCAATCGTGATCGTCTGTTCATACTCTGCATCTGCATCCGGCTCAAACACCTTATATTCTCTCTTCACTCTGCCGTCCATATAGGCTTCTGTGATCTCGTCTACCATAAAGATCCCATTTTTCGCACCGGCTTCGATAGCCATGTTTGAAATACAAAGTCTGTCATCCATGGAAAGGGATTTGAGTCCCTCTCCCATAAATTCCAGTGATTTATAAAGAGCACCGTCAACACCGATTTTGCCGATTAAATGAAGGATAACGTCTTTACCGGAAACATACTGGTTCAGTTTGCCGGTCAGTTCAACTTTGATTGCAGCCGGCACTTTAAACCATGCTTTTCCCGTTGCCATGCCGGCTGCCATGTCCGTGCTTCCGACTCCTGTGGAAAACGCTCCCAGTGCACCGTATGTACAGGTATGGGAGTCAGCTCCGATGATGCAGTCTCCTGCTGCTACAAGTCCCATCTCAGGGAGAAGTGCATGCTCGATTCCAACGTTTCCGACATCGTAAAAGTTGTCGATATCAAATTTTCTTGCAAACGTTCTGGTCTGCTTGCACTGCTGTGCAGCTTTAATATCTTTGTTCGGTGTAAAATGGTCCATGACCAGTGATATCTTTGATTTGTCGAATACCTGGTCGAACCCTGCCTTTTCAAATTCGTTAATTGCTACCGGCGAAGTGATGTCGTTGCCCAGTACCATGTCCAGTCTGGCTTCGATCAGCTGTCCGGCTTTGACTTCCGGAAGTCCTGCGTGATCTGCAAGGATTTTCTGTGTCATTGTCATACTCATAGTTTCTACCTCTCTTCCTGATCTTCTTTCTTGGCAAATCCTCTGTTGATTGCCGACATCAGGGCTTTAATGGATGCATAGATAATATCGTTGTGAATGCCGACGCCCCAGTAAGTGTTGCCGTTCTTATCGGCCATTGCT
>CAKQVC010000308.1 GCA_934277655.1 uncultured Clostridia bacterium | reverse complement strand
CATATACAGACAATAGAAGAAATAGGAAGAGACGCGATGGAAGTATATACATTAGTAGGAAAAAGCGGAACCGGAAAAAGTTTTCATGCAATGAATCTCTGCCAGAAGTATCAGATTGAAAGCATTATCGATGATGGTTTATTTATTTATAAAAATACGATTGCAGCCGGGATATCCGCGAAAAGAGCGGAAACAAAGATCGGGGCTGTGAAAGTAGCTCTGTTTCTGGACGACGAAATGCGGGATCAGGTGGCGGATGCTATTGCTGAAAAAAATCCGAAAAGTATATTGATCCTGGGAACCAGCGACGGTATGACCGACAAAATTATTGCAAGACTGGGACTGCCTGAAGTTCCGAAAGCAAGTCCCCATCGCATTCATATTGAGGATATTACAACGGACGAAGAACGCATGACTGCAAGAGAGCAGCGTGACCGCCTCGGAAAACATGTCATTCCGGCACCAGCTCTGCAGCTGAAACATAATTTTGCAGGGTATTTTATGGATCCACTGCGTCTTTTTCGGGGAAAAGATCAGGGGGCAGCAGCGGAAAGAACTGTTGTGAGACCCGCATATAGCTATATGGGAGAATATTTTATTTCTGAAAAGGTTATCGATGATATTGTAAATGCTATAGGAAATCGTATGAAAGAAGTCAGCAGGGTAGTATATGTCAGCCACGGCAGTCAGGCGGAAGCTTATGAACTTCTGGTAGTTATACGCCTGCACATGGGATGCCCGATATGGGAGACAGCAGCAGCCTTTCAGGAAAAGGTCAAGGAAACTATCGAAGCGATGACAGCGTTTAATGTAGTAAAAGTTGATGTAGAAGTCAGAGGATTGAACTGAGCAAAGAGCATAAAAAAATGAAACATGAATACATATATGAAGATGTGAAAGATTTCGATCTGGAGCATACATTTGAGTGCGGACAGTGCTTTCGATGGAACCGTCAGCCGGATGGAAGTTACGATGGCATCGTCTGGGACAGAGTGGTAAATATCAGAGTAAATAATCGTGACGGACGAAAAGACATGATCCTGTCGCCCTGCAGTACAGAAGAATTTGAACAACTATGGATGCCCTACCTTGACCTTGGACGAGATTACAGCATTATCAAGAGACAGCTTTCAGAAAAGGATCCGATAATGAAAAAAGCAATTCAGGCGGGAAACGGCATACGGATCCTGCGCCAGGATTTGTGGGAAACGATGGTTTCTTTTATCCTTTCCCAAAATAACAATATTCCGAGGATCAAAGGCTGCATCGAAAAACTGTGTGAGGGGTTCGGAAAGTTGATAAATACTTCGGGATCAACCCAGCCATTTTATACTATACCGACACCGGAGGTTCTGGCACAACTGGAGGCAGATGATCTTTCTGTGTGCAGAATGGGGTATCGAGCGTCTTATCTGATCCAAACAGCGCGGCAGGTTTTGGAAATGGGTGGGATCAAGAGTCTGCAGGAAAAGCTGGAAAAGGCGGAAAACAGTACGCAGGTTCTGGAGATTCTTCAAACCTTTCAGGGAATAGGACCTAAAGTTGCAAACTGTATTGCCTTGTTCGGAGCAGGCAGAATGGATACGTTTCCGATAGATGTCTGGGTCAGAAGAGTAATGCATGAGCTCTATGGTATTGACAAGAAGCATACACAGGAGATGGAAGATTTTGCGAAGAAATATTTCGGAGAATGGGGAGGAATCGCTCAGCAGTACCTGTTTTATTACATAAGGGAAAGAAACCGGAAAGAAGCAGAAAAATGACTTCACCAAAACTTCACTGATTTTTTGAAAAAAAGTTCAGTAAGGCACTTGACTTTAGGACAGATATGGCTATAATAAAATATGTTAGCACTCGATGATACAGAGTGCTAATCGTAAAAAGATCGAAGCCGTGCGAAGCACGCACGAAGAAAACATACAATTACTAAACGGAGGTAATAAAAATGATCGGAATGAAACCATTAGGCAGCAGAGTTGTGATAAAGAAAGCTGAAGTTGAAGAAAAGACACAGGGGGGACTGATCCTTACAAGTTCAGCGAAGGAACAGCCACAGTACGCAGAAGTTGTTGCTGTTGGTCCGGGAACAAAGGATGAACCGATGGAACTGAAAGTCGGCGATACCGTTGTTTTCAGCAAGTACGGCGGAACAGAAATCAAATATCAAGGCGAAGAATACACGATCATGCGTCAGGAAGACATTCTGGCAGTGATTGAGTAGGAATATGCGAGGAGGGATTTAAAATGGCAAAGGATATTATTTACGGAGAAGACGCAAGACGTAAATTACAGGCAGGCGTTGATAAATTAGCAGATACAGTTAAGATTACATTAGGACCGAAAGGCCGCAATGTA
>CAKQVC010000307.1 GCA_934277655.1 uncultured Clostridia bacterium | reverse complement strand
TAATAATTTTTCTCCCTGCTGAAATTTTCCATAACTTCCTTGTAACCCTTTTTGTTATAGAAATTATTTTCATCGTAATGCTGATCATATGGGGCTTCCGTACATTTGACTATTGAAAATCCATATGCTATCTGAGTCCTATAATATACTTCTGCCTTTTCGATATACCGCCGAAATGTATCACGTAATATTTCATCTACTTTATATAAATGATACACCGTTTCAAAAGTAGTTCCTTCAATATAGTTACTACCAGAAGGCTCTTGCCTGAATTGCAAAGCATAACCCGTAAAACGATAATAATTTACTCTTTTTAATATATCTTTTGCTTTTTCTCTATCAGCGACAATCATCCCGTGAGCTATTAACTTATCTAACTGTTCATCAAAGGTCAATGGTTTTTTCAAATCCATAAAATCTCTCCTTAACGTAAAAAAGCTGAGCACACGACTCAGCTTGGTCCCCAATGTCTAAAAGACTTCGGGCAACTCTGTTACATACAGTATATTCAAAACTCAGAAAAATTGCAATAGTTTTTATATTTTTTCCGCATTTTCATCGTTACAAGTTCTATTACATTGCCTGTAAGTAGTTCATTACTACTAAGAATTTCTCCCCACACCTTTTCATTCCCCCGATTCCGCCATGAGCCTTAGTAGTAGAAACCGTAGCAATTCCGAGGCTTTCCGCCATATTATGCCGTACTCTGTCCCAGTCTGCGAAGATATGCATTATCATAAAACTGGAGTGCCGTGGCATGTAAACAAAAATTAAACAGGTTTGAGATTTCCCCAAACCTGCGGCTCATACTTACTATCATTTTACTGTCAGAAAACTCTTTCGCCTCTCGCTATGTTCCTGACGTTTTTCCATTTCATGCCAAACGAAAAGCAACGGATTAAACTGTCTGACCGATTTTCATGCCCTTTTCCACATCATCAAGCAAATGACGTCGAGCAAGCGATTTTGCTTTTTCAGCGTCTTTATTTTTAATCGCATCAAAAATTTCTCTGTGCATTTTCAATGATTTTTCAACGAATTTGTCGATATCTTCGTCGTGACCATTAATATATAGTCCGCTGCAGTTTCCTCGCAGATCAACATTAACTGCTCCAACTTGCGGATTTCTTTTTCTCCGGCTTTCTGGGCTGCCAGATAAACAGCTTCTGGCTCCAGTGCAAGCACAAATTCTTCTATTTGCTCTTTTGCAAAATTTTCTTATGCAGGAGGTGTTTTCTCCTGCCCGCATGTTAAATGGAGTTTGCCTTTGCAACAGCATCCGCTACAGAAGTCATCACAGATGATGCAAATCCCATATCTACCAGCGTCTTGTAACCTTCAATGGTTACGCCGCCCGGCGAACACATTGCACTGACCATATCCTTAGGAGCTGCACCAGTTTCATCCAGAATCATGGCAACACCCAGCATATTCCTAATTACGATCTGACGGGCATCTTTTCTACTGAAACCGGAATATACACCTGCATCGATCAGCGCATCTGCTATCTGATACAGCCACATTGGTCCGGAACAGCTGTATGCAGTAAATTCATTGAACATGGTTTCCGGCAGGTACATGGTCTGTCCCAGAGAATTCAGAATGGATGTTACCACTTCTTTTTCTTCTGCTGTCACATTATCGTTAAGGCAGACAGCACTGTAGCCATTTCCTGCTTTATTCAGAGTATTTGGCATAACGCGGGCAATTTTTCTGTCATTACCCATCATTTCTTCCATTTCAGCAATTTTAACACCTGCTGCGATTGAAATGATCAAAGCATCTTTTTTCAGGAGTTCTTTCAGCTGTTTTGCAACGACAGGAACGATTTTAGGAAGCACTGCGATAATTGCGATATCAGCCTCTTTCATAGTTTCTTCCGCACCAATAACTGCGTTTACGCCATAGGTTTCGTTCAGATAGTTACAGCGGGCTTCTGTCCTTTCGCTGACAGTGATGTCAGCCGGTGCCGCAATGTTTTTTGTAATCAGACTGCGGATAACACCTTCTGCCATGTTTCCGCCGCCGCAGAATACGATTTTCTTGCTCATTTTTCTCTCTCCAATCTTTTTTCTTATACAGGAAATACCACGGTGCGATATTCCCATAATAACTACAAAACCTGCATCACTATAAAATGCACTTTTACGATTGCGGTGCTTTATCTGATGCTCGCTTCTGCATCTGCAATAGATGTGTAGCCGTATAACCTGGTCATGACTTCACGATCCATAACAGAGATTGATTTTCCTTCGTTCTGAAGCTGCTGCATGTATGCCAGGTACATTTTCAGAATGTGTTCCGGATACGTTTCCATTTCACCCCTTGCATAAGTTTCCACCGATGTAAAACCACTGGCATCCCCGGCTGCCAATACCG
>CAKQVC010000306.1 GCA_934277655.1 uncultured Clostridia bacterium | reverse complement strand
ATGGCACGAAGGATGATAACCAGACGGAGAAACCGTCAAAGCCAACCGAGCCAACGGAGCCAACGGAACCGACAGAGCCGACAACCCCAACGGAACCGACGACTCCGACGGAGCCGACAACACCAACGGAACCGACGACTCCGACGGAGCCGACGACACCAACGGAGCCAACGACGCCGACAGAACCGACAACGCCGGATAGCCCGGATCCATCTGCGGAAACAGGAAATTAAAGCATGACAAGGACTGAAAGCCCTATGAAATAAGATAAGAAAGGAATATATTATCATGGCAAAAGAAAAATTGAACTGGGATGATGAGCAGGTAAGACATGATTACAGACACACTGCTTCACATATTATGGCGCAGGCTATAAAACATTTATGGCCGGATACGAAACTTGCAATCGGACCGGCGATCGAGAACGGATTCTACTACGACTTTGATTCAGAACACAAATTTGTAGAAGAAGATTTCCTAAAGATCCAGAAGGAAATGAAAAAAATCGTTCAGGCTAACTATCCGCTGGAAAGATTTGAACTTCCGAGGGAAGAAGCAATCAAATTCATGGAAGAAAAACAGGAACCTTATAAAGTTGAGTTGATCCAGGATCTTCCGGAAGATGCAGTGATTTCTTTCTATAAACAGGGAGATTTCGTAGACCTGTGTGCAGGACCGCATATGGAATCTACCGGAAAAATCAAGGCTTTCAAGCTTATGAGCGTTGCTGGTGCATACTGGAGAGGGGATTCAGACAGACCGATGTTGCAGAGAATTTATGCAACAGCATTCCCGTCACAGGAAGCTTTGGATGAGTATATTGCCAAACTGGAAGAGGCCAAGAAGAGAGACCATCGTAAAATCGGTAAAGAAATGGATTTATTCATGCTGACAGAAGAAGGTCCTGGATTCCCGTTCTTCCTGCCAAAGGGCATGATCATCAGAAATGAACTGGAAGCGTTCTGGAGAGCAGAACACATGAAGAGAGGCTATGAAGAGATCAAGACACCGCTGATCCTGAACGAGCATCTTTGGAGAACCTCCGGACACTGGGATCATTACAAGGAAAATATGTATTTCACGAAGATCGATGATGCAGATTATGCAATTAAGCCGATGAACTGTCCTGGTTCCATGCTGGTATATAAGAGAAAAATGTGGTCCTACAGAGATTTCCCAATCCGCTGCGGAGAACTGGGACAGGTACACAGACATGAGCTTTCCGGTGCACTGCATGGACTGATGAGAGTAAGAACTTTCACACAGGACGATGCGCATATTTTTATGTTGCCGGAACAGGTAAATGACGAAATTAAAGCTGTTGCAAAATTCTGTGATGATGTATATAAGATGTTTGGATTTGAATACCATGTAGAGCTTTCCACAAGACCGGAAGATTCCATGGGGACTGATGAAGAATGGGAAATGGCAGAAAATGCACTCCGTAATGCTATTCAGGAGATGGGTGTTCCGTTCGTTATCAATGAAGGCGATGGTGCATTCTACGGGCCGAAGCTGGACTTCCATCTGCAGGATTCTATCGGAAGAACATGGCAGTGCGGTACTATTCAGCTGGATATGCAGATGCCGCAGAGATTTGATCTTACGTATGTAGGACCGGATGGAGAAAAGCATAGACCGATCATGATCCATCGTGTAATCTTCGGTTCCATTGAAAGATTTATCGGTATCCTTATCGAACACTGTGCAGGCAAATTCCCTCTGTGGCTGGCACCGGTACAGGTAAAACTGCTGACGGTAACAGAAAAATTCGCACCGTATGCAGAAGAAGTAGCTGCGAAGTTAAAAGAAGCAGGACTTCGTGTGGAAACTGATATCAGAAACGAGAAAATCGGATATAAGCTGAGAGAAGCAAGAAATGAAAGGGATAGCTACATCTGCGTTATCGGAGAAAGAGAAGCAGAAGCAGGCACACTGACAGTTCGTTCCAGCAAAGCAGGCGAACTTGGGGAGATGTCAGTGGAAGATTTCACAGCTAAGCTTCTTGAAGAAATCAAAACAAAGGCAATGTAGTGACGAGATGTCCTGCGTGCTGGCTTTTTCGGCGATGCAGACATGGAGTAACAAAAGTCAATAAAAAATGGAGAGCTTAATGCAGGATTTTTCTGCATAGCTTCTCCATTTTTTATATAAATACAGGATACAGATGTATGCGAAGTGAGGATGTATCCTGTGCACATAAGAAGACATAGGAGAAAAAGAAAATGAAGTATGCAGACTTACAGTACTTATTAGTACCGCTGCCGGAAGCGATTGCAAAAGAAAAATGGGCAGGGCACTATGACAAGGCAAGAAAACGGATTGCAGCGTATTTAGAAAGGGAAGACACAGAGCTGGCTCTCAGACGCAGATTGGAACTGGAACTTGTG
>CAKQVC010000305.1 GCA_934277655.1 uncultured Clostridia bacterium | reverse complement strand
GCGTATGCCCGCGTCAGCAGTGATTCGACCGATCAGCTGAACTCGTTGTCCGTGCAGGTGGATTATTATACCCATCTGATACAGGAAAATCCAAACTGGGATTTTGCCGGAATCTACGCCGATGAAGGCATTACCGGCACCAGCACCAAACACCGTGAGCAGTTCAACCGCCTGATGGACGACTGCCGCGCTGGGCTGATTGACCGCGTGCTGGTCAAGTCTGCATCCCGATTTGCCCGCAACACAGCGGATGCGCTGGCATCGGTGCGCGAAATGAAAAGTCTTGGCGTAACAGTTGTTTTTGAAAAAGAGAACTTCGACACCGAAACTGCCAACGGCGAAATGATTCTGAGTATGATCTGTGCTGTGGCACAGGAGGAATCGTTGTCAATCTCTAAGAACCTAAAGTGGGGTATCCGCAAGCGGATGCAGAATGGCACATATACAAATTCTTCTGTGCCGTTTGGGTATTCTCTGGAAAATCACCTTCTGGTAATCAACAATCAACAAGCGATGATTGTTGCAGATATTTTCAAAAGATATCTTGCGGGAGAAAGTATCTCTAAAATTGCACAATATTTAAATAATACTTACCCGAAAGAAACGGGTGTCTGGCAATATTCTTCGGTACAGCTAATTCTCCAGAATGAAACCTACAAAGGCGATACCAGATATCAAAAGCATTATACGGCGAATCTATTTCCAACCAAGGTTAGCCATAACCGAGGGCAAGTGTCGCAGTATTATATCGCAAAAAGCCATGAGGCTATTATTTCTGATGAAGATTTCGATAAAGTACAGTCTCTTTTGAAGATGAAAGCCCCTCATAAGCCTAAGGTAGCAGAAAAGCTGTTCGACCAGAAATTATACTGTGCGACCTGTGGAACATTGTTTGCTCGAAAAACCCGAACATCAGGTGCGGTTGTTTGGGGATGCAGGAGGCATTTGAACAAATCCGGCCTATGCCCAGTAAAGTCTGTTTATGAAACAGAACTTTGCCGGGCATTTTTATGTATGCATAATAAGTTACTAATAAATCAAGAAAAAATATTTGAACCGTTGCTTAACTCTCTTTCACACCTTAAATCATGTCAGGAAAAACTAGATACCATGCGCATGGGGATTCAGGTGGAGATTCAACGCCTTGCAAAGCAAAAGCACAACTTGGAAAGAATCTATGCACAAGGGCTTATCGAGGATTCCCAATACTTGGAGCGAAAAGCTCTCATCGAAAAACAACTCTATGAGAAAAAAGAATTTCTGACAAGAAAGCCCTTAGACGGAAATATCGATAGACTTCTAAAAAACACAAGACAGATAAAGCGGTTACTTGGGACCTGCCAGCCATTGATGTACTTCGACAAGCAAGTTTTTACATCGTTAGTCAGTAAGGTGACCATCAGTGATACATCATTTGAATTTGAACTCATCAATGGTATGAGGGTGTCGGAGAGGAGAACTTCAAGATGAGGAAACGATATCTTCCTTTCGGTTATCAAATCAAACATGGTGAAATTGCGATTGCATTAAAAGAAAGCAACGCGGTTAGATTCATCTTTGAGGAATACCTGGCAGGAAAGTCTCTTAAAGGAATTGCAGATATTATGTCTGCAAAAGATATCCCTTATCATGAAGGCACCCAAAAATGGAATCAAAACATGGTGGGACGAATCCTTGCAAGCAAAATTTACTACGACAATGTAAAATATCCGCCGATTATTTCAGAAACTCAATACAATTTGGCTGAGAAGCGCAGATGTGAAAAACATCAGGCATACTCCACAATATTACAACCGTTTCGCCAAGATATGCAATGCGGATGTTGTGACGAACGTTTATACTGGCATCCGAAAACAAATCAATGGTTTTGCCGAAGGTGTGGAATGTGGGCGAAGCCATTGCGGGCAGAGGAAACTTCCGCCGCCATCGCGGAAAAACTGTGCTGGCTCCGGCAGAACCCAGAAATCATCCACACCCCCGAAGGACAGGCAAATGTGCAATCCGTAGAAGTTGCCTTATTGGATCGTGAAATCTGGCAGGCGCTGACTAATGCAGAGCCTGATGTGGATGCTCTGGTTGCTAAAATCCTGCATAGGGCAGAGATGGAATACAAATTCTGCACAGCAGGGGATGCCGACCCGGTAACCCTGCAAATACAAAAAGCGTGTGCCGAGTATAAACCGACAGAGGAATTTCCGGAAACCTTTTATAAAGAAGTTGTCAGCAAGGTCATCCTGTACCGCGACACCCATATTGAATTCAAACTGCAGAACGGACAAATTGTGTAAGGGGAAAAGCCATGAGCAACATGAGAATCATTGAGATTCCCGCTTCTATGAGGGAAAACGCCGGACGGAAAAACACGGTGCGCAAGCTGCGGGTGGCGGCCTACTGC